>NZ_JANIJZ010000028.1:0-23632 GCF_024580675.1 Brevibacterium sp. 50QC2O2 | reverse complement strand
TTTGCGGTGGTGAGAGCGTTGGGGAAACGCCCGGTCCCTTTCCGAACCCGGAAGCTAAGCCCGATTGCGCTGATGGTACTGCATGCGGGAGTGTGTGGGAGAGTAGGTCACCGCCGCAATTAATTTATATATGAGGGAGCCTGTGTGCTTGAGCCGCCCTGGTGGGGTGGGGCTCGCACACGGGCTCTCTTCTTTTTGTGGGTGGTGAGGACCACCCCGTGGACGCATCTTCCCAGATCAGCGCCCGGTTCTATAGTCTTGGGCCATGTCTACCGAGAACGTAACCCAGCCCACTGTCACACTTGACGCCGACACCGTCGAAACGATCTCCCACCTCGTCGATGAACTCTCCGGCGATCTGCTGAGCACCAGCCACGTCCTGCACGCCAACCCGGAACTTTCCTTCGAAGAGCACGCGGCGATGAATCTCCTGGCCACGCGGGCCGAAGAGCAGGGCTTCACGGTGGAACGGGGAGCCTACGGGATCCCCACCTCGTTCGAGGCGATCAAAGGCACGGGCCGGTTCCGCGTCGTCATCTGTTGCGAATACGACGCGCTGCCCGGTGTGGGACACGCCTGTGGCCACAATACGATGGCTGCCATGGCCCTGGGCGCCGCCCTGGTGCTGGGGGAACTGGCCGATCTGCACGATCTGACCGTGGTCCTGCTGGGCACCATCGCAGAAGAACACGGAGGCGGCAAGGCCCTGCTGATGGAACAGGGAGCGTTCGAAGAGGCGACGATCTCGCTCATGGCCCATGCCGCCTCGGGAGACATCGACAAGTCCTGTGGACTGTATTCGACCCAGGCGGTCGATAGGTTCAAGGTGACATACACCGGGCGGGGAGCCCATGCCGCCGCCGCTCCTTTCAAGGCGATCAACGCCGCCGACGCTGCGACTCTGGCCCAGGTGGCCATCGGTCTGCTGCGCCAACAACTGGAGGACGGTATCCGCCTGTCCGCCTTCGTCGAACAGGGCGGCGAGGCGACCAACATCGTGCCGGCACTGACCGTGCTGCAGGCCGAAGTGCGTGCTCCCGATAGCCCCCAGCTGGACGAGGTCAAGGGCAAGATGCTCAAGTGTTTCGAAGGTGCGGCGATCGCCACCAGTTGTGGTTGGAAGGCCGAACGGACCGAACCCCGCTACGACGAGCTCAAACAGGATCCGCGGATCGCTCCTGTGTGGGACGAGGCCCTGCGGGCCCTGGGCCGCAAGGTGGACGTGGTGCCCCGTGGACAGGGCGGTGGATCGACCGATATGGGCAATGTGTCGCTGGTGGTGCCCAGCATCCACCCGTCGATCGCCTTCCTCGGTCAGGAGGGCGTGCCGCACACCGCGGAATTCGCAGCCGACGCCGCAACTGAGGCGGCCGATCAGGCTGTGATCGACGGTGCGAAGGCACTGGCCCTGTCCGTGCTGGGCCTCGACGACGCAGCGCGCGAATCTCTCCTGGCCGACCAGGCCGCACGCCCCGCCGGTTTCACCAAGGTCCCGGTCAGCCCCGAGGTCTGATCCAACACCCAACCGGTGGTACTCGCTAGTCGTATGCCCCTTGGGTTGTGTGCCCGCGCCTTGCCAGTGGCTCTCGCTGGTTGTGTGCCCCTTGGGCCGTGCGCCCGCGCCTTACCGGTGGCTCCACTCGGGTGTCCGTGGCTCGATAACTCATGAGTTATCGAGCCACGCGCGCATGTGTGGAGCCACTCCGGTGGGGTGGGGGAGGGTTAGCCGGCGGGGGTCTCTACGAGGTGGTGGGTCCAGGTGGCGCCGGCCCGCGTGTATTCGATGCGGGTATGGTTGCGGTCCTCACGGGCCTGCATGAACTCGAATTCCGCCGGGACCAGCCGATAGACCTGCCAATCCGGATTGGGCCGGCCCGTATAACTGGGACGGCCCCGCCAATCGGCCTGCGAGACCTCGTCCGGGGCGAGCAGTACCGTGCCGGTGATGCGCACCTGCCTGCCCGACTCGCGCCAGAAGAAGACGAGCGAGGCCCGCGGCTCGGCCGCCAGCTCCAGCCCCTTGCGCGACGATGCGTGGGTGGAGAACTCGTAGCCCACCGCTGCGGTCCCTGCCGCGGTCTCGATCCCGAGTGATCCCTCGGCCGCGGTGTCCGTGTCCACGATGTCCTTGAGTATCAGGGTCCGGCCCACCGGGGTCCCATCGGCTCGCGCTGTGATGAGGGTGAAGGCATTGGACTGCCTGGCGCCGGATTCGATCGCCGCTTCCAACCACTGGAGGAACAGCCCCGCCGGATCCTCGGGCACCGTAGCCGGGTCCAGGATCGGCAGATCCGGTGGGAACGCCGGGATGGCGCGCAGTCGCGTCCGCAGATTGGATGTGCTCTGCTCTGACATGGTCGATCAACTCTTTCCGTGTGATTTTGCGTGTGAATCGGTGTGTTCTTTTAAGCGCCGGGGCCTGGCCAGGGCTGCGGCCAGGGTTGAGACGATGATGATGGCCGCGGCGATCGTGAAGGCCACACGATACCCCTGCACTCCGCCGGCCACCGCATGGGCCACCAGCAGCGGGCCCAGAATCTGGCCGACGCTGTAGACGGTCACCAGGACCGCTGCGCTGTTGCGGATCCGCAGTTCCACACCGTAGGCCAGGGTGAGCTGGACGATTGCGACGAAGGTGCCGCCGAACAGTACGGCGCCCACCAGGTCGCCCACCACGCCGGGGAAGCAGGCCGGCACGACCGCCGCGAAGATCTGCAGGCCCAGGAAGGCCAGCAACAGCGTGTGGACGTGGAACCTCGCGCGCAGGGCGGTCAGGCAGGGGATCGAGACGATCGCGGCCAGGCCCGCGACCATCCACACCAGATTGCCCACGGGTACGGCCTGCAGCCAGTCGGGCAGCCCACTGCCGGCCGCGCCAGCACCACCTGCAGGACCAGCACCACCGTGCGTGCCCGAGGCCGCGCCTCCGGAAGCGGCGCCGGCACCCAGGCTCGCGCTCAGGGCTGCGACGATGAAGGTGCCGATGATGATGTAGCCGATGCCCTCGCCCAGGTAGGACACGGTCAGCGCGCCCTTGGACAGCAGATGACCGCGGGGGCTCGGCAATATATCGGAAGGGTCTGTCTGCTGTACCGTGGTGCCCCCGTTCGCCGGCCCCGAGGCCCCCGTCAGTTTGCGCGGCGTGCGGCTGCCGTGCCAGGCCAGGGCTGCGACCAGACCTGTCACCACCGTGGCCGCGATCCACTGGCCGGCCCAGCCGAGGTCCGCGAACATGCAGATCGCGGTCAGCAGGCCGGAGAGCAGGATGCCCGCGCCGATCCCCACGAATGCCAGGCCCAGCCGGGGGCTGCCGCCGACGCTGCGGGAACAGTGGATGAACACGATGCCACTGCAGAACCCGGCCAACAGCCGGATGATCCACCAGACCGTCAGCGTCGCGAACCCGGCGGCCGCGGGTCCGGCCGGTGTGGCCTCGGCGACCGCTGTACTCGCTGCGCCGGCTGTCCCACCGGCAGAACTCCCGAACAGCAGCGAGCCGGCCGCGGGCACCAGAGCCATGGCCGCCTCGGAGGCCACCAGGAGGATCAGGCACAGGCGATAAAGATGCCGATTGTCCCCCGATCGGGGGACGAGCATCGTCAGGCCGGCGCCCAGCATATAGCCCAGGTAGTTGGCCGTGGCGATCTGCGCTCCGGCCTGCTCGCTCAGACCGGCCTGCGTCGTCATCAGCGGCAGCAGGGGAGTGTAGACGAAACGGGCCAGGCCCAGAGCCGCGGCGAATCCGGCGGCGATCCAGACGATCTGCCGGGTCAGCTCACCGCGGGAGGGGGCAGCGGCCTCGGTCGAGGGAACCGGGGGAGTGGGATGAGTCATATTCCCACATTATGGGTCTGGGCACAGTGAGGGAAATAGCCACACGGCCCGATTGATAACCTGAGGTTATGGATGTGTCCTTGCGCCAATTACGGGCGTTCCTGGCTGTTGCCTGGACCCGGAGCTATACGGGCGCCGCGGCGGAATTGGGTGTGTCCCAGCCCGCGGTGACGCGCCTGGTGGCGAGCCTCGAGGGTGAACTGGGGGTACGCCTGGTGGAACGATCGACCCGCAGGGTGGAACTGACGATGGTGGGCAGGGACTTCCTGGAACGTGTGCGTCCCGCCGTGCTCGGCATCGACCGGGCGGTCGCGGTCGTGGAGCGCTCCCAGCGCGAACTGGCGCTGGGCTGCAGTTTCCTCTGGCCCGATCCCTTCACCGGCACTCTGGTCGATCGCGCCGAGGCCGAGCTCGGCGTCCGTGTGACCCTGCACCGGACCGATGATCCTGTGGCGGCCCTGCAGGAGGGTCGAGTCGATGCCATCGTCGCCCGGCGGCCGTCCTCCGACCCCGGGATCGGCAGTGTCCGGATCGGTACGGAACGGCGCCTGGCGGCGGTGAGCACGGCCTCGGCATTGAGCCGGTGCAGTGCTCTGACCTGGCACGATGTCTTCACGCACCGTGTCGTCGTCAACACGGCAGGGGGCTCCTTCATTCCGGCTGACTGGCCTTCCGAAGAGGCGAAATCCACCGACATCGTGACGTGTACGAACTTCGACGAATGGTTGGAATTGGTGGCCCTGGACCGGGGGATCGGCGTCATCCCCGAACTGATCGAACGCCGCGTCGCCCACAGCCGCGTGGTCTTCCTACCATTGGAAGGAGCGCCGCCAGTGCCCTTGGAACTGCAGTATCCACTTGCCAGGGCGGGCACGGAGGCGATCACGCCGGTTGGTCCCACAGGCACCGGCGATGCGCTGCCCGGCCTCATCGGCCTAGCACGTGAACTGGCTGAGGAGCCGAGACCATGAGCATCGACCACATGAGCATCAACGCAGCCACCACCACCGGCGCCCTGCCCGCCCCCGGCCGGCCACCCGAGAACGAGGACGCCTGGGGCTCGACCGGCCGCCTGGCCTGGGTGGTGGCCGGAACTCCCCGCCCGGCCGGGGTGCAGGGCCAGACCGGCGGGGAGTACGCCCGCGCCCTGTCCTACGCCCTGGAACAGGCCGCCGACCCACAGCTGTCACTGCGTGCGATCGTCAACCGCGCGATCTCGGCGGCCCCGCACCTGCCCGCCTCGGCCGATGATCCCGGTGCCGAGGCCTCGCTGGCCCTGGTGCGCCTGGGCGCCGAGGCCACGGAATGGTTGGCACTGGGCGACTGTTCCGTGCTGCTGCCCCCGCCGGGGCCCGGCGAAGAGGCGATCGTCAAGACCGATGAACGGGTGCGGCACATGGCCGGAGGGTCGCAACGGAGGTTCTTCGCGGCACGGCAGAAGGCGGCGGGCAAACTTGGGACCGGTGGGCGCGAAGTCGCTGAGACCGCCGACGGTATCAGCGGCGGGCCAAGCGAAGCGTCCGGAGGGAAGGGCCTGGCCGCATGGCGCGCTGCCCGCCTGCACCGCCGGCTGGCCCATGCGCGCGCCAAGATGCGCAACCTGCCGGAGGGGTACTGGGCGGCCGCGGGCTATCCCAACGCCTCGCTCGAGGCGGAATTCGGCCGTTACGCGGTGGCCGGACCCGTCTGCCTGGCCAGCGCTGGGGCCCTGGCACAGCCGGATGACTGGTTCTCCTGGACCGCTCCCGGCGCTGATCTGGACACCGCCGTGGCCGAGGCCGCCGCGGACACCGGCGACACCGCCACCATCGTGGTGGTCGCGCCGTAGCATTTTCTAGCCCCAGTCCCATAGCGCGGCTGTATACGGCCATGCCATAGGACTGGGGGTACAAAACGCGCGGCAGGTCTACCGTGTAACGCGCTCCAGGGTGACGATGACCGATTCGTAGGGCTTGCCCGTGTCGTGTTCCATGCCCAGCTCGCAGGTTCGGTTGCCCGAAACCCAGGCATCCGCGTCCACGGCGGCGACCTCGGCCTGTTCCTCCTCGGTCGCGGTCTCCGTGAGCTCCGGGTGCAGCATCCCGCGATCCCCGGCGGTCGCGCAGCAGGTGGCGACGATCGGCTCCACCACGTTCTGTGCGGCCTCGCCGGCCAGGGCCAGCAGATCGCCTGCGATGTCCATATTGTGCATCGAGCACGTCGGGTGGACCACCACGGTGCCCAGCTTCTCATGCTCGCCCAGCTCGGGTACGACCTCGCGGTTCACCCAGGTCATCGCATCGAGGATCGTCAACTCATCGTGCAGCTGCTTGTGGTGGGCGTCCAGATGGGGGACCACCTCGTGCAGCACGCCCAGGGTGCAGGACGCGGCGTCGACGATCACCGGCAGCCGCCCGCCGTCCGACCAGCGGTGCAGGTCCTCGACCACGCGCGCGGCCATCAACCGGTTGCCCGCGTCCAGGCCCTTGGACTGCCAGATGGTGGCGCAGCAGTCGTCGCCCAGGTCCTCGGGGATCCACACCTTCTTCCCGGCGCGCTCGGCCAGGGCGATGAGCGCCTCGGTCACGTTCAGGGGTGCGCCCGGTTCCTTGGGCGCCCCGAAGATCCGGTTGATGCAGGCGGGGAACAGCACGACGTCGGCCTGTTCCCTGGTGACATCGGTGTGCGGGGCCCGAGGTCCCGTGCCGGGGATCGCGGTCAGCCAGTTGGGCACCAGGTCGTCGCCGGCAACGGCCCGGCCGGCCTTCGTCACGGCGCCCAGCAGCTTGTCGCCGGCGGCGCCGGTGGTCCGGGTCAACAGGTTCGCGGCGCCGACGGCCAGACGTGCGCCGGTGGAGGTGGCGCCCCAGCCGGCGGCGATGGCCTCGCCCACCTTCTGCGCGGTGGGCGACCAGGAATCGCGCCTGACCTCCTTCATCACGTGTCCGGTGTCGATGTCCACGGGGCAGGCGATCGCGCAGGAGGAGTCGCCGGCGCAGGTGTTGACCGCGTGGTACTCGTAGCTGTCGACCAGCGCCTGTTCGACCGGGCCGTCCCAGCCCTGGCGCGCCATTTCGCGCTGCAGCACGATGCGCTGGCGCGGGGTGACGGTGATATTTCGCGAGGGGCACACGGGCTCGCAGAACCCGCATTCGATGCAGCGGTCGAATTCGCTGTCCAATACGGGCATGGTCTTGAGATTCTCGAAGGCGACCTCGGGGTCGTCGTTGAGGAACACGCCGGGGCCCAGCAGACCGGCGGGGTCCAGCAGTGCCTTGGTGCGCTTCATGAAGCCGATGGCGGCCGTGCCCCATTCGCGTTCGATATAGGGTGCCATGTTCCGGCCGGTGCCGTGTTCGCCCTTGAGCGACCCGTCGTAGCGGTCCACGATCACGTCGACCAGGTCCTCCATGAAGGCCCGGTAGGTGGTGACCTGGTCCTCCCGGGTGGCGTCCAGATACAGGTAGAAGTGCAGGTTGCCGGCGGAGGCGTGGCCGTTGACCGCGCCCAGGAAGCCGTGTTTGACCAGCAGCTGCTGCAGATCGGTGCAGGCCTCGGCCAGCTGCGCTGGCGGCACCACCACGTCCTCGGTGATGAGCGAGGTCCCGTGTGGGCGGGCGGCACCGATGATCGCCAGCAGCCCCGAGCGCACGCTCCAGTAGCCGGCGGCGACCTTGGCATCGCGGGTGAAGTCCCCGGTCACGCCGGTCGCGGCGTCCCCGGTGGCGTTTAAGCCCACCACGGCCCTGGCGCGGTCCTCGAAGGCGGCCAGCTCGGCCTCGTCGTCGGCGCGGATTTCGGTGAGCACCACGGCGTCCTGCGCGTCCTCGGCCAGCTCGGCGATCCACGCGGGCGCGCCCTTGGCACTGGCCGCGGCGCGCAGGCTGGCGGCGTCCATCAGCTCGACGGCCTCGGCGCCGGCCTCGTTGAGCCCCGCCACGGTCGCGGCTGCGGCCTGCAGGGTGGGGAAGCGGAAGAAGGCGGTGGTGCGGGACCGGCCGAAGGGCACGGTGCGGAAGACGGTGTCGGCGATGAACGACAGGGTGCCCTCGGACCCCACCGAGAGCCCACGCAGGATCTGGGCAGGGGAATCGGAGTCGAGGAAGGCATCCAGGTGGTAGCCGGAGGTGTTCTTGATGCTGAACTTGCTGCGGATCCGTGTCACCAGGTCCTGATCGGCCAGCAGGTCCTCGCGGATCGCCAGGAGGCCCGCGACCAATTCCGGTTCGGCCTCGCGCAGACGCTCATCGGCGTCGGCGGCTCCGGTGTCGACCACGGTTCCCGAGGCCAGCACCAGGGTGGCCGACTCCAATGTGTAGTACGAGTTCTTCTGCACGCCGCAGGTCATGCCGCTGGCGTTGTTGGCCACGACCCCGCCGATCGCCGCGGCGCCGGAGGATGCTGGATCGGGTCCCAGCTTGCGGCCGTGGCGGAACAACATCGCATTGGCCCGCGCCGTGATGGTGCCCGGACGCATTTGGATCCGCGCTCCGTCGTCTAAGACGTGGGCGCCGGTCCAATGGCGGCGCACGTCGACGAGCACATCGTCGGACTGGGACTGGCCGTTGAGGCTGGTGCCCCCGGCGCGGAAGGTCACCCCGTGCCCGGTCTCCCTGGCCCAGCGCAGCAGTTTGACGACGTCGTCGACGCCGCGGGCCAGGACCACGACCTTGGGCATCAGCCGGTAGGGGCTGGCGTCGGAGGAGTAGCGCACCAGATCGTGCGGGGCGTCCAGGACGGTGCGCTCGGCCTCGTCTCCGGTCACCTGCAGCAGGGTGCGCAGCGAGGCGACCAGGTTTGAGCCCCTGGCGTCGAGCACGGCGGTGCTCGCGCGGTTCGGCATGGGTTCCTGGACCGGCCGGGCCAGTCCGCGTTTGATATCCGATCCGAGTGCTCCGCGCATGAAATCCTCCAGAGGTTCCCGCCGCCGGGCGGGTGCGGTTGATGGTGGACAGTCGCTTTGAGCGTATAGAGGCTGCCGGTCGCGTTCAACGAAACCGATGCAACGGCCGAGGCCACAGTCGCCCGGTCACTCCCCTGTGTCGGCGGGCGGCGGGCTGGAGGGTGTTCGTCGCCCGGAATCTAGGGGATGTGAGCGATCACGTGGGCGCGTTTCGATGATCCGACCGGCGTTGCACGTCGGTGCGTATGCGACGTCTAAGCGGTGGATAAGGGGAATACGCACGGTGTGCTTGCGAAAAAGGCGGGTCCGCAGGGGTCGGTGGCACTACAGTCGGTGGAGCATGGGGCTAAATCAATTCTGAACATATGCACAGAAAAAGAGATAGGGTGAGATCGTGACAGGACGGGAATCGGGTGTGAGACGGGCACAGGACCCGCGGCCGGCCAAGACGCGGGCCGCGATCATCGATGCCGCGAACCGTCTGGCCTGGACTCAGGAGGCGGAACTGAGCGTTGCGATGATCGCGAAGGAAGCGGGCATCAGCCGCACCAGTTTCTACGCCCAGTTCAAGGATCTGGACGATATAGCGGTGCAGCTGATCCGGGAGCGGTTCGTGGAGATCTCCCAGATCGACGACGAGCTGCGCTCGGCACAGGCGGGCGGTCCTGCGACCCTGGCCACGACCTCGGTCCTGTTGGACGAGTTCCTGGCCAGGCGGCATCTGTTCTCCGTCGTGCTGGGGGCCGTCGGCAGTGCGCGGGTCAGCGGTGAGGCCTATCGCACGATTCAGGGAATCCTGGCCGCCGGAGCCCGGCAGACGATGCTGCGGGTGGCGCCGGCTGGGATCGATCCGGACAGTGCGGCGACCTTCATCGCCGCCGGCATCCTGGCCGTGATCGTCGATTGGCTCGCAGCCGACGAGGCAGAGGCGAGCATCGGCACCCGCGAGGAACTGCAGGACCAGATCATCGCCCTGCTCCCCACCTGGGTCACCAACACCCAACCCCCGTCCACTACGCCCTGAAACGTCGATATATCGGGGTTTTTGGCTGATTCCGACATTTCGGGGCGTAGTGGAACAGCTAAGAGAAGGAGAAACACCATGAAGGCATGGCAGTTCATCGATACGGACAAGCCCCTGGAACTCACGGACGTCCCGGCGCCCATTGCGGGACCCGGACAGGTCGTGCTGCAGATGAAGGCTGCGGGCCTGTGCCATTCCGATGTCGGCCTGATGACCGATCCGGGCTGGATCCTGCTGCTGGGCAAGCAGCCCATCACCATCGGACATGAGAACGCCGGAGAGGTCATTGCCGTGGGCGAGGGCGTCACCGGGTTCCACCCCGGCGACCGCGTGGGCGTGTGCCCCACAGTGGGCGGCCCTGGCAATGCTCCCGGCTATGACTTCGACGGCGGCTTCGGCGAGCAGATGGTCGTGCCCGCAGAAACCCTGGTCCCGATTCCCGACGGCGTGAGCTATGCCCAGGGTGCGGCCGCCACGGACGCAGGTATGACCGCGCACGCCGCAATGGTCACCAACGGCGGGGTGAAGGCCGGGATGAACGTCGGCGTCATCGGCTTCGGCGGGCTGGGCCAGATCGGCGCCCGCGTGGCCGTGTTGACCGGGGCGAACGTCTACGTCGCCGAGGTCAACGAGAACGTCTGGGACCTGGTCAGGGCCTCCGGCGTCAAGGACGTGCGCAAGGGGATCAAGGACTTCGACGATGTGAAGTTCGACCTGATCGTCGACTATGCGGGCTTCGGCACCACGACCTCGGACGCGGTGGACATCATCAAGCGCGACGGCACCGTGGTGCTGGTGGGCATGGGCAAATTGGAGTCGAACATCGACACCCGCTCGCTCATCCTCAACCAGTGCACCCTCAAGGGATCCAATGGCGGATCGAAGGATGACATCGCCGGGATCTACGCGTTCATGGCCTCCGGCGACCTGGAGCCCAAGCTCACGGAGATCACCTTCGATGAGATCCCCGAGGGCCTGGAGCGCCTGCACAACGGCAAGGTCGAGGGCCGCTTGGTCGCGATCTACTGAGTCACGCGACTCGGAGAGAGTCCACTACTTAGCGAAATGTCGATATATCGGCGGTTTCGGCTGAATTTCGACGTTTCGTCAAGTAGTGGAACTCGGGCGGCAGGCCTCGGCATGCCCTAGCCGGCGAGGTTGCGGACCGATGTGGGGACCTCGGCGGTGCACCAGTCACTGGTGACGGGGGCGCCGAACCCGCGGGTCATGGGCACCAGCCCCGACCACGCTGAGGTCCCGGCATCGGCCGGATCGTCCGGCACCCCGGGTGCCGTCATCGGACGGGCCTTGTAGATCCACTCACCGTCGGCGATCGGCAGGCGCAGCACGCTGGTCTTGGCCAGTTCCTTCTTCGTCGAGGCCCGGATCTCCTCGGTGCGCCCCGGCAGCAGGCCGTCGGTGAACCGTTCCAGCATGGAATCGCGTTGCTGGTCCGAGGCCGGTTCCAACACGCCGCTGATAACCGCCGAGCGGTAGGCGGCGGAGGAGTCGAAGGACGATACCGCGACCACCAGTGCGTCCATCGCGGTGACGCAGAAACTGGCGCGGGCGTTGCGGCCACGCACTCCCAGCGTGTGGGCGCCCGATGATCCGTGCACCAGCAGCCAATCGCCGTCGCGCACATAGAGGGTCGGCACGGTGATGGGGCAGCCGCCGCGGACCACTGCCAGCACGCCCCACCATTCGGTGTCGAGCAGGCGATCCAGGTCGGCGCGGTCGGTCGATTGGCGTTCGCGGTAGCGCGTAAGGGGCTCCATGGTTCCAGTCATGCTCCCAGCCAAGCGTGATTGTGGTCCTGGTTGAATAGCCGGAATCATCGAGTTCGGAAGTCCGGTATTCTTCCTCCCCGGTATCGTTGAGGCCATGCCACGTCATGCTCGTACCCTGGAATTCCCGCTGCGGCCGGCGGAGCGCAGTGCTGCGGCGGTGGCGCGGGAACTGCTGCGCGCGATTCGCGATGGCCTGCTGAGCGCGGGGGACTGGCTGCCGTCGACCCGAGCGCTCGCAGTCGAGCTGGGGTGTTCGCGGACCCTGATCGTCGCGGCATACGACAGGTTGCTCGCCGCCGGTTATCTGGAGGGAGTGCCGGGCTCCGGCACTCGGGTGTGCACCGGTGCGACCGAGGCGGCCCGGGCAGGTCTGGCACCCCAGGTCGGTGCGGGGGAGCGGGCGGCTGCACAGACCTCGGGTCGCCTCGATCAGCGGTACGGGAACCCGCGTCCTGGCAGGGGTCTCGGCGGGGGAGCCTGGCCGGGAGAAGCCGCATGTTTCACGGGAAACGGTGAGGCGGGCCGTGCTGGACCGGGCCATGGTGACGTGGTGGGGACGAGTGTCGATCTAACCCCTGGCCACCCCGATGCCGGTCTGCTGCGCACCTCGGAATGGCGCTCCGCCTGGCGGCGCGCGGCCGATGCGATGAGCTCGCTGGAGCCGTGGAACACCCGCGATCTCCCCTTGGCCGGACAACTGGCAGAACATCTGCGTACCGGTCGCGGCATCACGGATGCGCGACCACTGCTCTTTCCCGGGACCGGGCCCGCCGTCGGAGTCCTGCGCCATGTGGTGGCGGACCTGCCCGTGGTGATGGAAAGCCCGTGCTATGGCGCCATGTACACGGAGCTGAGGAAGGGCGCGGGCAGCGCCGACTTCGTGCCCGTGGACTCTGACGGCGCTGTGGTCGAGTATCTGCCGAAGCGGGCCAGTCTGTTCTATACGACTCCCGCCCACCAGTATCCGCTGGGCCATCGGATGTCCGTGCAACGGCGGCGTGAACTGGTCGAATGGGCGCGGTCCACGAACTCCCTCATCGTCGAGGACGACTACGACGGGGAATTCCGCTATGGGGTCGCACCTCTGCCTGCCCTGCGCTCGATCCCCGGCGCCAGGGACCATGTCGCCTATCTGGGGACCGCGTCGAAGATGTTGTCGCCGGATCTGCGAGTGGCCTGGCTGGATGTGCCACCGGCCCTGCGGGAACAGGTGCGCTCTGCGGCTGTGCATGAGCGGCTTGCCGTGCCGGGGATCGTGGACCGTGCCCTGGCCGACTTCATCGGCACCGGTGGGTTGCGCCGTCACCTGGTCCGCGCGGGCCGGGTCTACCGGGAGCGGCGCGGTGTACTGCTCGATGCACTGGGCGAGGTCGTGGACGGTTCCCGCATCCTGGAGGGCTTCCGCATCGTGGGTGTCGATGCTGGTCTGCACGTGACCGTGGAATTGCCCGGCCGCGACGACGGGGAATTGGTCCGTCGGCTGGACCGGCGGGGGTTTCGCGTGGCGGCGCTGTCGGACTATCCTGCCGCGGAGTCGGTCGGTGCTGCCGTCTCCGGCCCTCACACCGGCCTCGTCATCGGCTATGCGCGTGCCGACCACGGGCAACTGCGCGCCTTCGCCCGCACTCTGGGACAGGAGCTGAGGTCGGAAGCCTAAGCGCAGATGCTTTTGACGATCAAGCGCTAAAGGTATCCTCCCAAACGTTCGATCAGTTATTCTGGCGGGGATGGTGGTACGGGTTCGTCCGCGCCGCACGGGCATCCACACGGATGACCACAGATGACATGTACACAGACGTACAGGGGGGATGCCCATGGGCAATCTGACATATGACTTCTCCGGCCGCAGCGTGATCGTCACGGGTGCGGCGCGCGGAATCGGCCTGGAGCTGGGACGCTTCTTCGCCGCCGCCGGCGCCACGACCTATGTAGTCGACCTGGACGGCGAGGAACTCACCGTCCGCGCAGCCGAGATCGGCGCCCGCCCGCTGGTCGCCAATGTCGCCGACACCACCGACGTCGAGGCCGCGGTCAACACAGTGGTCACCGACACCGGGCGGATCGACGTGATCGTTAACAACGCCGGGATCCTGCGTGACAAGGTCCTGTGGAAGCTCACCGACGACGACTTCGACGCCGTCTTGGCGACCCACGCCGGCGGCACCTTCCGCTTCACCCGCGCCGCCACCCCGCACTTCCGCAAACAGGGCTTCGGACGCATCGTCAACGTCACCTCGTACACGGGTCTGCACGGCAACATCGGCCAGGCCAACTACGCCACCGCCAAGGCCGGCATCATCGGCTTCACGCGGACCGCGGCGAAGGAACTGGCGCGCTTCGGCGTGACCGTCAACGCGATCTCCCCGAACGCGGAGACGCGCATGGTCGCCTCGATCCCGGAGGACAAGAAGGCGGAACTGGCCGCCCAGGCCCCGCTGGGCCGGTTCGGCCAGCCCAGGGAGATGTGCGATGCCGTGGGCTTCCTGGCCAGCGAGGAGGCCGGCTACATCACGGGAGTCGTGCTCCCCGTCGACGGAGGGCTGTCGATCTGATGAACACCCCCAAGTCCACCGATAAGTACCTGTCCGCCCGTGACATCGACTTCATGCTCTACGACTGGCTCGACGTCGAATCCCTGACCAGTCGCCCACGCTTCGAGAACCACTCGAAGGAGACCTTCGATGCCGTCCTCGAGGTCAGCGAGGACATCGCGAAGGAGTACTTCGCCCCGCACGCGCGCAAGGCGGACACGAACGAGCCGACCTTCGACGGCGAGCACGTCCACATGATCCCCGAGGTCGCCCCCGCGCTGGCCCAGTTCGCGGAGGCCGGACTGACGGCCAGCACTCTGGACGAGGAGCTGGGCGGGATCCAGCTGCCCAATGTCGTGGCGCGCGCCTGCTTCAGCTGGTTCCAGTCGGCGAACATCGGCACCTCCAGCTACCCGATGCTGACCATGGGCAATGCCGCACTGCTGCTGGCCTACGGCACCCAGGACCAGATCGACCGGTTCGTCATGCCCGAGCTCGAGGGCCGCTTCTTCGGCACCATGTGCCTGTCCGAACCCGAGGTCGGTTCCAGTCTGGGCGATGTGTCCACGCACGCCGTGCCGCAGGCCGATGGCACCTTCCGCGTGCACGGACAGAAGATGTGGATCTCGGCCGGTGAGCACGAACTCAGCGAGAACATCGTGCACCTGGTGCTGGCCCGCGCCGATGGCGACCCGGCCGGCGCCAACGGCCTGAGCTTGTTCATCGTGCCGAAGTTCCTGGTCAACGCCGATGGCAGCCTGGGTGAGCGCAACGATGTGGCACTGTCGGGGCTGAACCACAAGATGGGCTACCGCGGCACCACGAACACGCTGCTGAACTTCGGCGAGGGCGAGCACACGCCCGGCGGTGCGGCCGGAGCCGTTGGCTACCTGGTGGGGGAGCGGACCAAGGGTCTGCAGTACATGTTCCACATGATGAACGGCGCCCGGATCGGGGTGGGCGCCGGCGCGGTCGCCCTGGGCTACCACGGCTATCTGGACGCCCTGGCCTATGCGCGCGACCGCCTGCAGGGCCGGCCGGTGGAGAACAAGGACCCGAACGCGGCACCCGTGCCGATCGTCAAGCACGCCGATGTGCGCCGGATGCTGCTGGCCTCGAAGACCTATGTCGAGGGCGGGCTGGGCTTGATCATGTACGCCGCGACCCTGCTGGACGACCAGCAGACCGCGCCCACGGAGGCCGAGCGCGCCAGGGCGGCCTTGCTGCTCGACGTGCTCACCCCGATCGTCAAGACCTGGCCCAGCCAGTGGTGCCTGGAGGCGAACTTCCAGGCCATCCAGGTCCTCGGCGGGGCCGGCTACACGCGCGACCACGACGTCGAACAGCTCTACCGCGATAACCGCCTCAACCCGATCCACGAGGGCACCCACGGTATCCAGGCCAATGACCTGCTGGGCCGCAAGGTGATCATGAAGGGCGGCTCCGGCCTGGCGCTGTACCTGGAGACGGTGCGCGCCACGATCGCCAAGGTGACCGAGGCGCCCGCGGGAACGCCGGCGGCCGGCTGGGCCGAGCAGGCCGCCTCGCTCGAGGCGAACCTGGGCCGGATCGAGGAGGTCACCGCAGCGCTGTGGAAGGACGGCGATCCGCGTGCCGCCCTGGCCAATGCCTGGGTCTACCTGGAGGCCTTCGGGCACACGACGCTGGCGTGGCTGTGGCTCGAACAGGCCCTGGCCGCCGAGGCCGCAGCCGGCTCTCGTGGGGACGACGACTTCCTGCGCGGCAAGCGGGCGGCGGCGCGGTACTTCTTCAGCCATGAGCTGCCGCGCACGGGTCCGCAGTTCGACCTGCTGGCCGCAGTCGACACGACCCTGCCCGACCTGGACGACGACTGGCTGTAAGCGCCCGCGCCCTGCCGGTGGCTCTCGCGAGGTGGGTGTCCATTAAGTAATTGCCTGCGCCCTGCCGGTGGCTCCACAAAGGGTACTGTGGCTCGATAACTCACGAGTTATCGAGCCACAGTTGCATGAGTGGAGCCACTCCCGTTTCACGTGAAACGGGAGTGGCTTCTTGGTGTTCGGGTGGGTCAGCCGAAGAGGCCCTCGGATCGCAGTGTGGCGAACTCGGATGCGTCCAGGCCCAGGCGGGTGGACAGTTCCTCATTGTGCGCTCCGAGCTCGGGCGCATCGGCGGGGACGACGTAGTCCCAGGCGGTACTCGGCGAGGCGCTTTCGCCGGTCTGTGCGCCCGTCGTGTTTCCTTCGGACGCGCTCGGAGCGCTGCCGCTCGCCGCCCCCGTCTCGCCGCCGCCCACCGCAGCGGTCGTGGTGCTTCCCGCCGGCCGGAACCTCGGTGCGGGGGAGGGGTGGCGCACTCCGTGGGAGTCCGTGTAGAACACTCCGCGGGCCCGGTTGTGCGGCAGTTCCTGGGCCGCTGGGAAGTCGAGGATTTCGAAGACACAGGCGTCGACACCGGCGAACAGTTCGGTGAGCTCGGCGGCGGTGCGGGTGCCGATGGCCTCGGCGAACAACGGCCGCAGCTCATCCCAGTACTGTGGGTCCATGTGGTTGAATCCCCCCACCGGCCCCGGCAAGCGGTCCGCGATTCCGGTGCGCTCGACGAAGGCGGCGAAGAACTGCGGTTCGATACATCCGACGGAGAACCAGGCCCCGTCCTTGGACCGGTAGCGATCGTAGGCGGGGGCTCCGCCGTCGAGCATATTGCGTCCGGCACCCGCCCCCCACTGGCCCATGGCCGCGAAGCCGTGCATCATCGCCCACAGGGCGTTCGAGCCCTCGACCATCGCCGCGTCCACCACGGCACCCTGTCCTGTGGCGCGTGCCCGGGTCAGGGCAGCCAGCACGCCGAAGGCCAGGAACATCCCGCCCCCGCCGAAGTCCCCCGCCAGGTTCACGGGGAACACGGGACCGGTGGCCGGCGCCCCGGTGACGGGATCGGCGGCGCGTCCCAGCTGCGCCAGGACGCCCGAGCTGGCGATGTAGTTCATATCGTGGCCAGCCGCCTGAGACAGGGGTCCGTCCTGTCCGAAACCGGTCATCCGCCCGTAGACCAGGGCCGGATTGACGGCCTGGAAGTCCGCCGGGCCCAGGCCCAGGCGCTCGGCCACCCCGGGCCGGAATCCCTCGATCACGATGTCGGTCTCCTGCCCCAGGTGCATCAGCAATTGTGCTGCGCGGGGGTGTTTGAGGTCGATCGTCAGTGATTTCTTCCCACGGTCGAGGACCGGGTTGGCCCGGTTGCCCTTGGCACCAGGGCGCGGGGCGCGTTCCAGGCGGATCACCTCGGCTCCCATATCGGCCAGCATCATCGTGGCGAAGGGGCCGGGTCCGATCCCGCCCAGGTCGAGCACTCGCACGCCGGCAAGCGGCAGTCGGGCGTCGGAGGCCGCGTGCGTGGAAGCCTGTTCGGAGCCCTGTGCCGCGCCGGCGGTGGTTGGTGCAATATCGGTCATCGATAACCTCGTTCCTCTTCATTGGGGACTTTGAAGCGACTATATCGCCGAGGTCGTTCCGGTTTGCGGCGCGTCTCACCGACGGGCGGTGCCCTGGAGGGCCGCGTAATAGGGCGAGACGGACCGGGTGGATCCTGCCGGTGGGTGGACCCTGTCGGAAGGCTCCGTCCGGATGAGTAGTGAGCCGGTCAGATATCCTCGCCGCCGCGCACGCCGGCGACGATGAGGTTGGCCAGGGCCCGATAGGCCGCGGCGTCGTCCAGTCCTGTGGCCTGCTCGACTTCCTTGCGGTGGATCGAGTTCATCACCAGTCCGGCGACTGCGCCGATGAATTCGGAGTCCACCTGGTTGCGCTCGCCCATCGCCTCGCGGACCAGGTCTTTAACGTGGTCGGCGGCGATCCGGGTGTTCTGCTGGTAGATCCGGCCGGCGGGCTCGTAGGCGTCGAGGTCGCGGAAGAACTGCACGGAGGCCGGAGACAGGGCCTCGGCGATCAGTCGCAGGTACTGGCCGATCTGCTCGATCGGGTCGGCGTCCTTGTCCAGCCTTTCCTCGATCCAGCTGGTGGCCCGCTTGAAGAAACCGCGGATCACGGTCAGGATCACCTGTTCCTTGCTTGAGCCGACCAGGTAGATGGTCCGTTTGGAACAGTGGGCATGGCGGGCCATATCGTCCACGCTCAGCTCCAGGAAGCCATTGTCCATGAACAGGTCGACCAGACTGCCCAGCACGGCCTCGCGGCGTCTGCTCTGCTTGGCGCGTAGCCCCTTGGTCCCCGGGATGTGGATGGACGGCAGCTGTGGGATCGACGGCATTCCCTTAGTGTACCGGCGTGCATCGGCCGGGCTGGGAAAGGCGAGGCAACGGTAATCACTGGTACTGATAACGGTGCTACAGTACCGGATAGGGTTTCCTGAACCTCGGTGCGACCCCTTCCCGGCCCCATTGTCGAGGCCAGAGTGGGCGAGTCGGAACAGGGGCAGGGAAAGCGGGTCGGAACCGAGTACCCGCAACGTCGATATCGCACAGTAAGGACACCGCCATGCAGGTCAACCGCCTCCTCCCCAGCGAAGAAGCCGCGGAGTTCGTGAACCTGGTCGACCGGTTCGCGCAGGCGGAACTGGCACCCCAATCCGCACAGGCGGACGCCCAGGGGATCTTCCCCCGCGAGGAGTTCCGCAGACTGGGCCACTTGGGGTTGCTGGGCCTGCCGTACCCGGAGGAATTCGGAGGCGGCGGTCAGCCCTATGAGACCTACCTGCAGGCCCTGGAAGCAGTCGGCACAGCCTGGGCCAGTGTGGCGGTGGGCGTGAGCGTCCATATTCTGTCCTGCTATCCGCTGGCCGTCTACGGCAGCACCGAACAGCGCGAACGTCTACTGCCCGACATGCTCGGCGGCGAACTGCTGGGCGCCTACGCCCTCTCCGAAGTCCACGCCGGCTCCGACCCGGCAGCCATGCGCACCACCGCCACCCGGGACGGCGACGGCTACCGCATCAAGGGCACCAAGGCCTGGATCACCCACGGCGGCGAAGCCGACTTCTATACGGTCATGGCCCGCACCGGCGAGGGCTCCAAGGGAATCTCCTGCTTCCACGTGCCGGCGGACTCACCGGGGATCACCGCCGACCCCGGCGAGCAGAAGATGGGCCTGACCGGCTCGCGGACCTCCCTGGTTCACTTCGACGACACTCCGGTGTCAGCCTCCAACCTGATCGGACACGAGGGCCAGGGCCTGTCGATCGCCCTGTCCGGCCTGGACTCCGGCCGACTGGGGATCGCGGCGGTGGCCACGGGCGTGAGCCAGGCGGCACTGAACCTGGCCGTGGCCTACTCCAAGGAGCGCGAGGCCTTCGGCGTGCCGATCATCGAACACCAGGGTCTGGCCTTCCTGCTGGCCGATATGGCGACCGCGGTGTCGGTCTCGCGCTCGTCCTATATCGCCGCGGCCCGGCGCCGCGATGCGGGACTGCCGTTCGGTATGGACGCCGCGATCGCCAAGGTCACGGCCACCGACAACGCCATGAAAGTCACCACAGATGCGGTGCAGGTTCTGGGTGGGGCCGGGTACACGAAGGACTACCCGGCCGAACGGTACATGCGCGATGCCAAGATCATGCAGATCTTCGAGGGCACCAACCAGATCCAGCGCGTGGTCATCTCCCGTGGCCTGGAAACCGCCGCGTGATGAGCTCCTGCGTGATCGTCCGGGTGGGACGGGCCCGCTCCCATATACTCACCCGCGCAGCTTGCGGCGTTGGATCTTGCCCGTGGCGGTCTTCGGCAGCTCCTCGATGATGTGCACCCGCTTGGGTGTCTTGTAAGCGGCCAGACGTTCGCGCACATGCGCTCGCAGCCCGTCCTCCAGGTCCTCTCCGCCCGCCGAGCCGTGCTGTAGGGACACGAAGGCCTCCACCCGTTCACCCGAGTACTCATCGGGCAGACCCACCACCGCGGCCTCGAACACGGCGGGATGCTCATAGAGGGCGTCCTCGACCTCGCGCGGCCACACCTTATAACCGGACACGTTGATCTGGTCCTTCGACCGGTCCACCAGGTAGATCCAACCGGCGGCATCCATAATCGCCACATCGCCCGTACGCAGCCACGGCCCGTCAAAAGTCTGAGCGGTGGCCTCCGGCTTGTTGAGATAGCCGGGAGTGATCTGCGGGCCGCGCAACTCCAGTTCGCCCGGTTCGCCCAGTAGGGTGCCCGGCGCCAGGCCGGAAGGGGCCGCCTCGGGGTCGGCCGCGCCGGCGGAGCCGGATCCGACAGCGCCCGCGGGCTCGTCCGGCGCGAGCAGTGGCACCACGCGCGCGTCCAGGCCGGGCAGCGGCACGCCCACGGCCAGGGTGCCGCTGCCCGGATCGACCGGAGCCCTGCAGCCCAGGGGCACGCCCACCACCGCCGACGAGGTCTCCGTCATTCCGTAGATGTTGTGGATGTAGTGGCCGAAGGTGTCCTCGAAGCGCTTGACAGTGGCCGGCGGCACCGGCGCCCCGCCGGAGTACACGGTTTTGACCGTTGCCAGGTCCTCTGCCGTGGCCCCCGGCAGGTCCAATAGCCCGTTGTACACGGTGATCGAACCCAGGAGATGGTTGATCCGGTACTCCCTGATCGCGCGCAATAACTGCGCAGGGGTGAAGCGGTTGATGCACACCAGTCGGGTGTCGCCGGTCAGTGCGGTGACCCCCGTGGCCACCGCGCCGGTGATGTGGAACAGGGGAGCGACGGCCAGGATCCGGTCGCCGGGCGCGATGTCGTACCAGGCACGGTTGCCCCAGGCCACGGCCAGCAGCGCCCGGTGGGTCGACAGGGCGCCCTTGGCCGGTCCCGTGGTGCCGGAAGTATAGGTCAGCAGGGCGGGATCGTCCCCCGTGAGCCCGGCGACGGATGTGGGCCGCTGCCCGTCACGAGCAGCGATGATGGTCGCCAGGTCGCCGTCCCCGCGGGGTGCGGTGGTGTCCGAGGCCGTGGACTTGGCGAATGCTCCATCCGGCGCCCCGGACTGCCAGTCCCGGTCATTGGCCGTGAGCACCGAGGTCCCCGCCTGCTGGGCGGACCACTCCTCCAGCGGTCCCGTCGAGCCCTCCAGACCGATCACCACGCGGGGTCGGGCATCATCGAGGATCGTTTCGAGTTCGCGGTGGATGTACATGGGATTGAGCACCAGCGGGACCGCGCCGATCTTCCAGGCCGCCAATTCCGCGATCGCGAAGTGCGGGATGTTCTGCAGCTGGATGCCCACCCGATCGCCGGCTTGCACGCCCTCTGCCTGGAATTCAGCGGCCAGGGCATCCGCCATCCGGTCGACCAGGGCGGCGCTGAGCTCGGTGTAGAAGTACTGCAGGGCCACTTCGTCCGGGGCGCGGTGCACCCGCTGGGCCCAGGCCTCGGCCAGGGTGGAAAATGGCACGTCCAATTCCGGCGAGACGTGCGCGGGGTACAGTGCGGTCCATCCGCGGTCGGGTGTCGTCGTGCTCATCGTCGAGCCACCTTTCTTCCGGCGTCATCGCCTATAACCGGGGTCCGAACCGTGTCCGGGGCCTCGTCGTCCTGGAGTATGCGGTCAGGCTAGCAGGGACCTCTGACACCGCGGATCCATATGCGTCACACTGCGCCGTGCGCCCCGGATGTGCATCACACCACAAATTCGGCTGCGAATGCGGTTCAATGGAGGGTATGAATGGAACGGAAGCACTCAACGAAGCGCGCGACCGGCTGATCTCGCTGCGCACCGACTACTCAGCCGCCCTCGAGTCCTTCGAATGGCCGGATGTGGGAGACACATTCAACTTCGCCCACGACTGGTTCGACTCCTACGCCCGCGGCAACGACGACCCGGGCCTGGTGATCGTCGAGGAGGACGGCACCCGCAACGCCCTGACCTTCGGGGAACTGGCCGACAGATCCGATCAGGTCGCAGCGCAACTGCGCGAATACGGGGTGGGCCCCGGCGATGCGGTCGTGCTCATGCTGGGCAACCAGCTGGAGCTGTGGGAGTCGATGCTGGGCATCATCAAACTGGGTGCGGTCCTCATGCCCACCACCCAGGCCGCGACCACCGCCGAACTGATCGACCGGCTGGACCGCGGGCACGCCCGCGCAGTCATCTGCAATACCGCCGACGCGGCCAAATTCGCCGAGGTCCCCGGCGACTATCTGCGCATCGTCGTGGGAGATTCCCCGGAACCCGGGCCCGAGGCCCCCACCGGTGCGCCCGCCCCCGCCTGGCTGCCCTATGCTGCCGCCTACCAGCGGGCCCCGGAACCCCAGCCCCATCCGGGCAATAAGACGGACGACCGGGTGCTGCTGTACTTCACCTCGGGCACGACCAGTCGGCCCAAACTGGTCGAGCACACGCACTACTCCTACCCCGTCGGCCACCTGGCCACCATGTACTGGCTGGGGCTCAAGCCCGGCGATGTGCACCTGAACGTGTCGAGCCCCGGCTGGGCCAAGCACGCGTGGTCGAACTTCTTCGCGCCCTTCCTGGCCCAGGCCACCGTATTCCTCTACAACTACACGCGTTTCGACGCCGCGGCACTACTGGGAGTGCTCGAGGCCGAACATGTCACCAGCTTCTGCGCCCCGCCCACCGTGTGGCGGATGCTCATCAACGCGGATTTGGGGGCCAAGCCCGGCTCCCTGCGTGAGGCGATCGGCGCGGGCGAACCGCTGAACCCGGAGGTCATCAAACAGGTCGAGGACAACTGGGGTCTGACGATCCGCGACGGCTACGGGCAGACGGAGCTGACGGCATCCGTGGCCAATCCGCCCGGGCAACCGGTTAAGGCCGGTTCGATGGGCCGGCCGCTGCCGGGTGTGCCCGTGGTGCTGATCGACCCGTATACGAACGAGGTCGTCGAGGGCGTTGGCGAAGGCGAGATCGCAATCGACCTGTCGCTTCCGCACCCCACCCTGATGACGGGGTACCAGGGGAATCCGGAGAAGAACGCCGAGGCCATGGCCGGCGGTTTCTACCACACGGGCGATGTGGCCGGCCGGGATGACGAGGGCTATATCAACTATATCGGGCGGACCGACGATGTCTTCAAGTCCTCGGACTACAAGGTGTCGCCCTTCGAATTGGAATCCGTGCTCATCGAACACCCCGCCGTGGTCGAGGCCGCGGTGGTGCCGGCGCCGGACCCTGTGCGCCTGGCGGTGCCGAAGGCCTATCTCATGCTCAAGGACGGGGTGGAGCCGAACGCAGAGACCGCACGCGACATCCTGGCCTTCGCCAGGAATGCCCTGGCGCCGTGGCTGCGGGTGCGCCGGATCGAGTTCGCGGATCTGCCCAAGACGATCTCCGGCAAGATCCGCCGGGTGGAGCTGCGGGTCCGCGAGACCGAGGTGGCGGGGCAGCGGCCCGCAGGGGAGTTCCGTGACGAGGACTTCCCGGAGATCAAGGGCTAGCCGCACTTCCCTCTCCTCTCTTATGCCTCGTGTGGCCGGCTCTAACCGGCCACACGAAGCGAAGAGGACGGAGTGGGTGGGTTTCCGACATGTGTGGTGCGTGTCATGTCTGTTCGGTTTGCGGGCCCCACCAAGCGTGTGTATAGTTAACTGTGTTGCCAGGCGGAAAACACTGAAGTAACCGCCAGTCCTTCCCGGACTGTTGAGGGTTAGGTTTTA
>NZ_JANIJZ010000027.1:0-27656 GCF_024580675.1 Brevibacterium sp. 50QC2O2 | reverse complement strand
TGCGGCTGAGCTTGATACTGCGCGACTAGCTCTCGGATCTCTTCGGCCGTGTAGCCCGCTCTCCCTGCCATCACTGCTCACTTCCTCACTCACGCTGAGTGACTCACAAACAGTCTGACAAAGAGGGAGAGTGGTGTTTATGCGCTGGCGGCCCGTGTGCGAGCAGCCGGCTCAGAGGTGGACGGTCAGGCCGCCGGCGGTGGCCGCACCGTAGTACATATCGCCGCTATTGTAGGCGATCACCCCGGCACCGGTGGCAGGGACCACGATGACGCCCCCGTCACCGTCCGCCGCGGCGACCCGGTCCAACGCGATGGCCGCGGCCTCGGCCACGGGCCTGCCTGCCAGGGATACCAGGGTCGCGATCGAGTGCGCGGCGACCGTGCGCATGAACGACTCGCCCTTGCCGGTGCACGAAACCGCGACCGAGGCGTCGTCGGCGTAGGTGCCCGCGCCCAGGATCGGGGTGTCGCCGATCCGCCCGTCCATCTGCCCACTGATCCCGCCGGTGCTGGTGGCCGCGGCCACGTGGCCGGCCGCATCGCGGGCCACCGCTCCGACCGTGCCGTGGGTCTGTCCGGCGGAGCGCTTGGCCAGGAAGTCGGCCAGCTGGGTCCGGCGCTTCTCGGTGATGAAGTACTCCGCCGGCGCGGTTTCCACTCCCCACTCGCCCAGCAGCTCCTCCGAGGGCGCCGTGATGAGCACGTGCGGAGTGCGTTCCTTGACCGCACGCGCCGCCGTCACCGGGTTCTTCGCGCTCTTCACCGCGGTCACAGCGCCGGCCGTACCGTCGCCGGCCATGATCGCCGAGTCCAGCTCCGCCCGCCCGGCCAGTGTCAGCGCGGCACCCCGACCCGCGTTGAAGTGCGGGGCGTTCTCCAGTTCCATCACCGCGGCCTGTACCGCGTCGAGTGCGGAACCGCCTGCGGCCAACACGGCCTGCCCGGCTTCCAGGGCCGAGGTCAGACCGGCCTCGGCGGCTGCCGCGTCTTCCGGGGACAGGGGCGCCCGGCGGGCGCCGGCTCCACCGTGGATGATGAGCAGCGGGCCGGAATCCGCGCCGAAGGAGGCGGTCTCCACCGGGTGCACTGCGGCTGCCGAGTCCCTCGACTGGCTGGTGGGATCCACGTTTGTGGCCGCGTTTGTGGCCGGGGCGGACCCCGGATTCGAAGTGGGTGCGAGGCTGGGGTTCGAACCGGAGTTCGCAGTGGTTTCCGTCATGGGTTCAGTCTAATGAGACGGGACACTGTCGGGCGGGCCGTGACGGCAGCGGCGTTATCCCGTCAAAACGAAAACCTGGATGTGAGTTCGAAACGTGAACTCACATCCAGGTCCGTGTGGCGATAAGGACAATGCTCAGTCGTCGGTGACGGTGACCGTGACCTCGATATTGCCACGTGTGGCATTGGAGTAGGGGCAGACCCGGTGGGCGGCATCGGCCAGGCGCTGGGCCTGATCGTGCGGCAGATTCGGAATGACGACCTCCAGGGCTACGGCCAGCTGGAACCCGCCCTGGCCGTTGTCGCCGATGCTCACACGGGCACCCACGGTGGAATCGCCCAGATCCGCCTTCTCCTGCCCGCCCACCATGCGCAGGGCACTGTGGAAACAGGCGGCGTAGCCCGAGGCGAACAGGGCCTCCGGATTGACTCCGCCACCGGCGCCGCCCATTTCCTTGGGCGTGCGCATCTCGAATTCCAGCGCTCCGTCCATCGCGGTGACGTGACCGTCCCTGCCATTACCGGTGGACAGGGCCTCGACTGTGTATGCGGCTTCCATGGGTATCTCCTCTACTGAGTCGGATCTTCCGTCGGACACCGCCAGTCTCCTCCCGGAGCCTGACCACGGCCTGAACAGCGGATAAATGTGTGCGCTGGGCGGCGGGGCGGAGGTGGCCAAGGGCGGCGGGGGATGCCGCGCGGACCGCCGCGCAGCCGGCTGAGTTCCCGCAGGGGTGGTCGGGCGAGCCTCCGTATGGGACCATCTCCTCATGAGCCACGCAGCGCAGCACACGCAGAAATGCCAGGGCACCACCCCGTCGATCCTGTCCTTCCGGTCCTCCGGATCGATTCTGTCGATCGGGTCGAAGAACTCCGTGCTGTCCATCGGCAGCGTCGGTTCGGCCCTGTCGATCGGTTCCATCGGGTCATTCGCATCTGTGCTGTCGATCGGATCGGCGGTCTCTGCGGTCACCATCATGTCGTGGTTGTCGTGCGGGGCGATTATGCGGGCCCGGCACAACGCCCTGCGCTGACCGGGCCGCAGAGCTCAGATCGCTTTGGAGCTCAGCTCAGCCGGAGGCGTGCGCCTCTACCGGCGGCGTTCGGCTCAGCCCTTGACCTTGCGGATCCCATCGGAGCGCCCGGTGAACGCCACCGAGGCCTGCGGCCCCTGCGCGAAACGCGACAGCCGGAACGTCTCCAGCTGCTGCGCGGGTACGCCCGTGGCCAGTTCCCCGGCCAGCAGTTCCCCGGCGAGCAACGCCAGGGTCGCCCCCGAATGGGTGAATGCGACCGACAGACCTTCGATGCCTGGCACCGGACCCAGCACCGGATCGCCGTCGCCGGGCACCGGCTTCATGCCCGCCCAGATGTTCACGATCTCCAGGCGCGGATTGCCCGCCAGCACGGCCCTGGCCTCGTCGAGCTGTTCGAGCGCCACCGCCCGGTCCACGTGGAAGCGGCCGGCCTCGTCGACCTCGACCCCGGCCGTCGCCCAGTCCGAGTCCAGCGCGAACAGCCCGCCCGGTGCTGGGCGCAAGGCCACCCGCGGGGTGTTGAGCACAGCGCGCAGTGGGTGCGGCGCAGCGGCGGGGGCGGCCTGGATGAGCAGGGACATGGGCGTGGAGTCCGGGACGTTCACACCCAGCTCGCCCAGCAGTGCCGGGGTCCACGGACCCGTGGCGATGAGCACCCGGTCGGCCGGGATGAACTGGCCCTGCGAGGAGCGAGCGCCGGTCACGCGACCGCTGGCGACCTCGGCGTTCCAGGTGCCCGCATTGGCCACGATCCGCCCGCCGGCGGCCACGAACCGCGGAAGCAGGTAGGCGGCCAGGCCGGGCAGGTCGACCCAGCCCTCGTTCGGATTGAGGATGCCGCCTTCGGGGGCGACGACGTCGGCTGCGACGCCAGGCACGCGCTCGGCCACCTGGTCCTGGTAGATCCACTCCGAGGGGTAGTCGACGTCGACCTCGGCGGTGTGCCGGGCCTTGAAGGACTCGCCCGGGTCGGCCCAGGTGAAGCCGCCGTCGAAGCGCAGGAAGCGGGCGGAGGCGGGGTCGCCGGACAGGGCCCGGTAGCGTTCCATCCCGGCCAGGCGCAGGCCGTGGTATTCGGGGGTGCGGATGCTCGTGGCGCCCGCCGTGTTCAGCCAGGACAGCGACCTGCCCGAGGCGCCCGAAACCGGGTTGCCGTCGGTCACCAGGGTGACCTGCAGGTGGTGGCGGGTGGCCAGGTGGTAGGCGGTGGAGACGCCGATGATGCCGGCGCCGATCACGACGACGGCTGGCTGTTCTGCGGTGGGTTCGGACATGGGGTGCTCCTTGTTCTTCACTGGGCCGTTGTTCGGTTGGCTGCTGCTATTTAGTTGGCTGCGGCGCGGGCCGCTTCGATGACGTCCATGACCGCCAGGGCCTGCTCCCGGGTCACGGGCGCCGGCGCCGTGCCGCCCAGCCAGGCGGCCAGCCGGTCGTAGAAGTCCAGGTAGGTGCTCACCGGCAGAGCGATCTCCACCGGCGCGGCGTCGATTCCGGCGACTGTGCTGCCGGCAGGGTCGGTGGAGTCAGGACCGGCGGTGCCGGTGGCAAGCCGCGCAGCCTCGGCCACGGCGGTGCCGGAGACCGTGGCGGTGCGCTGGGCCCTGGCCGGCGCGGCCGGGTCGGTGTACTGCGCGTCGCCGGGCAGCATACCGGACTTGAGCAGGGGCTCCTGCGGGTCCAGGCCGGCCGAGGCCAGGCCGCCCGTGGTGCCCAGCACCCGGAAGCGCTGGCCGGGGACGGCCGCCAGCCCGTTCATCCGCAGTTCGCTGACCACGCCCGAGGTGTGGACCAGATCCAGCCGAACGTCGTCTTCTGCGACGGCTCCTTCTGCACGACGGTCCAGATGCACCGATTCAACGCGTTCGACCGAGCCGAAGAGTTCAATGGCCTGGTCGATCAAGTGCGGGCCCAGGTCCAGCAGCAGACCACCGCCCTCGGCCGCCGTGGTGCGGGCCTTCCAGCCCTTGCCGGGAGCGGGTTTGAACCATTCGAAACGCGATTCGAAGCGGTAGACCCGCCCGAAGGCCGCGTGGTCCACCAGTGCCTTGATCGCACGGAAGTCGTCGTCGCAGCGGCGGTTCTGGTAGACGCTCAGGCCGACTCCGCGAGCATCGGCCAGGTCGAACAGTTCCCGGGCGGCGGCCGCCGTGGGCGCAATCGGCTTGTCGACCAGAGTCGTTACGCCGGCCTCGATCGCCTGGCGCACGTGTTCGGCGTGCAGACCCGTGGGCGAGCCGACGATCAGCAGGTCCAGACCAGAACGCCGGCCGGTGGCGGCAGGGGCTGTGCTGGAGGAGACGAGGTCGGAGGCAGCGTGGGCCGCCAGCAGGTCCTCGATCGTATCGAAGGCCTCGGCCCGCGGGGCCAGTTCCGCCAGGTCAGCGCGCTTAGCCGGATCACGGGTGACTACACCCGCCAGTTCGAAGGCCGGGTGCTCCAGGACGAAAGGGGCGTGGAACACCCGGCCCGAGGTCCCGAACCCGACAATGCCCACACGATAGGGGTGGGTGGAGTTGGCCTGCATGGTTGGAACACCTTTCAAACTGGAGTCGCGGGAGGTATAGGGGGCGCGGAAGGCATGGGAGCGTTCCCAAACACTCCTAACGCTATGCGGTCGCTGTGACCTGCGTCAACGTTCACACTCGATGAACGACCCCTGCATCGAGTGTCCGCTTCATGTCACCCGCACCGCCCAGCAGACGACATGAACCGGACTCTCGATGCCCCGGGGTGCAATCGAGTGTGACCTCATTTCTTGGCCGGACGTACCGTGATGGTCTCGAACTGCGCGGAACGGTCGGCGTCGACCGCCACGCGTACCGCCTCGGCCACGGTGACGGCCTTGACGAAGTAGTCGGGATCGTAGTCCAGGCCGCCGCCACCGCGCACCGCCTTGCCCATGTCCGTGTCAACGAAGCCCGGGTGCACCGAGACCACGCGCACGCCGTCGTCGCGCAGTTCCTCGCGCAGGCAGTCGGCCAGGGTGTGCAGGGCGAACTTCGTTGCGGTGTAGGGCAGGCCGCGCGCATAGGACATGAGGCCGGAGCCGGAGTTGATGAACACGATCGTGCCGCGGGCTTTGCGCAATGCCGGGAGGTAGCGCTGGGTGATCTCGGCGACGGCGAACACGTTCACGGCGAAGGATTTCTCCCAGGCCGCGCGGTCGAGGTTCTCCAGCCGATCCTGGATCGCAATTCCCGCGGACTGGACGAGTACGTCGAGCCCATCGGGCATGTCCGCCGGGTCCGGGAAGGTGGAGAAGTCGACCGCGGGCGCGGCCAGATCGGAGGCGAAGTAGTCCACCCCGGTGATCCGGTCGGATTCCGCCACCGGGCGCGAGGCCCCGCCGAAGACCGCGTGATCACTCACCAGGTCTTCGACGATGGCCCGCCCGATCCCCCGCGAGGCCCCTGTAACGAGTGCTGTTTTCATGGATTTCCTGGAATTCACGGTTGGAGTACTCCCTGTCGCGCCGAGGCCGGCTGGTCCGCCCTGCCCTTCCATCCTCGCATCGCGATGGCCGGACCGCACGCGCCACCGCCATCCCGCACACGTATCATTATGTGTGCCACATCACTCATAAGCAATGCGCTCAGGAGACCCGTATGACCACCGACCACACCGTCCAGATCTTCACCGGAGCCCATGTCTTCGATGGCCAGGCCTTCATCGGCGCCAAAGACGTCGTCGTCACCGACGGAACCATCACCTCGGTTGTCCCTGCCGGCACCGCCGCGGCAGCGGAATCCGCACAGAGCTCCCCCGTACCCACCGTCGTCGACGCCACCGGCAAGACCCTGACACCGGGCATCATCGACTCCCACGTGCACGTGAAGATGTGGGACGCGGGTTCCCTCATGAAGTACGCAGAGCACTTCTCCTACCCGTTCTACAAGTCGGTGGTGAACCTCAAGGCGACACTGCACGGCGGTGTCACTTTCGCCCGCGACGCCGGGCACGCGGATGCCGGCCTGCCCTGGCCCTCGAGCGCGGCGACATCGAGGGCCCCAAACTGCGCTTGGCGATCACCGTGATGAGTCAGACCGGTGGACACGGCGACAGCCTCACGCCCTCCGGCGTCCCCGGGCCCAACAGCCTGGGTTATCCGGGCATGCCCACCTCCGTGGCCGATGGGGTCGACGGGGTGCGCAAAAAGGCCAGGGAGATCCTGCGCGCCGGCGCCGATCAGATCAAGATCTGCTCCACCGGAGGCGTTATGAGCCCCTCCGACGACCCTCGGCACAGCCAGTTCACCTATGACGAGATCCGCACCATCGTCGAGGAGGCCGAGGCGCAGGGCACCTATGTCATGGCCCATGCCCAGGGCACGCAGGGGATCAACAACGCCCTGCGCGCAGGCGTCCGGTCGATCGAACACGGCATCTATCTGGACGAATCCACGATCGAACTGTTCCTTGCCAATGACGCCTACCTGGTCCCCACCCTGCAGGCGCCCCTGGCCGTGATCAAGAATGCGGACGCGGGCATGCCGATCTCCCCGGTCGCCGTGGCCAAGGCCCGCACCGTCGCCCAGATCCACGCCGAGGCCGTCGCGCGGGCGCACGAGGCGGGCGTCAAGATCGCGATGGGCACCGACGCCGGGGTAGGCCCACACGGCCAGAACCTCGAGGAGATCGAGCTTATGGCAGGCGTCGGGATGAGCATCGAGGACGCACTGACCGCCTCCACTTCCACCGCGGCTTCACTCCTGCGCGTCGAGGACCGGGTCGGCAGAATCGCACCGGGGCTGGCCGCCGACATCGTACTGTTCGACGGCGACCTGGCCCAGGTGGGTGTAGGCGATATCCGGCAACGGGTCGCGGCGGTCTACCAGGACGGAATCCAGCGCCGGTGACCCGGCCCGACCCCACCAGAAGGGAAAACCAGACAGTGCACCAGCAGCACACGCGCAGCGACTTCCGATCCGATACCGTCACCCGTCCATCACCCGAGATGCTCGCCGCCATGTCGGCGGCCGAGGCGGGCGACGCGGTCTACGACGACTGCCCCACCACCTCGGCGCTCGAACGGCTGGCAGCCGAGCGACTGGGCAAGGAGGCGGCACTGTTCTTCCCCAGCGGGACCCAGTCGAACCTGGCCGGGTTGATGGCCCATTGCGGCCGAGGCGATGAGTACATCGCGGGCCAGCAGGCCCATGTCTACCGCAGCGAGGGCGGCGGCGGTGCGGTGCTCGGATCGATCCAGCCCCAACCGCTGCCCAATGAGGCCGACGGGACCATCGCGCTCGACGCCATCGCGGCTGCGATCAAGCCCGATGACTTCCACAATGCAATGACCAGACTGTTGGCCCTGGAGGACACCTTCAACGGCATCCCCCTGCCGGATGACTACCTGCAGCAGGCCACCGAGCTGGCCCGCGCACACGGCCTGGCGACCCATTTGGACGGCGCTCGGCTGATGAACGCTGCGGTGGCCACCGGGCGCGACCCCGCGTGGATCGCCGGCTGGTTCGACACGGTGTCCCTGTGTCTGTCCAAGGGACTGGGCGCGCCGATCGGCTCGCTGCTGGTCGGCCCCAGGGACCTGATCGAGCGGGCCAGGCGGGTCAGGAAGATGGTGGGCGGGGGCATGCGCCAGACAGGGTATCTGGCGGCCGCCGGGATCTACGCGCTGGAGCACAATGTCGAACGGCTGCGCGAGGACCACGCCCGGGCGCAGCGCCTGTCCCAGGTGCTCCGCGAGTACCCGGAACTCGGGGCGGGCGAAGCGCAGACCAATATGGTCTTCATGACCCCGGTAGCGGGGTTCGACGCCACCGCCTTCACCGGTTTCCTGGCCGAACGGGGAATCCGCGTGGGCGGCTACGGGACGCTGCGCTGGGTGACCCACCTGGACGTCGACGATTCGGATGTGGAGGCTGTCGCGCGCGCCTGTGCGGACTACTTCTGAGCAGTCCGGGCACAACGCCGAATGGCCACGATGCGCCGAGCCCCTGAAGCGGGATGTCGGCGCATCGTGGCCACTCGGTAGCAACGTCTGACCCCTCAGGTCAGCTGCTCGGGCCCTTTATTCATCGGTCGGACGACGATCGACTCGAACTGGGCAGCAGGCTCCGAGTCGACTGCGACTCTGACCGCCTGGGCCATTGTCTCCGGACGGATGAAAGTATCAGGATCATACGGAACCCCGTGATCTGCCCGGATTCCACGCCCCATATCGGTATCGACGAATCCAGGATGGACCGATACCACCTGGATACCGTCGGCGCGCACTTCTTCGCGGAGACAGTCGGCCAAAGTCCGCAGGGCGAACTTCGTGCCCGTGTACGGCAGTCCCTTGGCATAGGACATCATCCCCGAGCCCGAGTTGATGAAGACGATTGTCCCCTTGGCAGCCCGGAGGGCCGGCAGATAGTGTCTGGTGATGTCGGCAACGGCAAAGACATTCACCGCAAACGATCGTTCCCAGTCCTCCCGCGTGCTTTCCTCCAGCCGCTTCTCGATGCCAATCCCCGCGTTGTGCACGAGGACATCCAAGCTGTCGATGTCCGGCAGTGCGCTCAGATCAAGCGGCGATGCCGCCAAATCCGTTGCGAAGAACTCGACCGGGCCACTCGACGACTCAGGCAGCTTCGACGCGCCACCGAACACACGGTGATCCCGCGCGAGGTCTGCCGCAATCGCCTGACCGATTCCACGGGAGGCCCCCGTCACCAGAGCCGTCTTGCTCATGCTTCGGCTCCGTCCTCGACCGTCGTCGTGCCCGCGTAGCGGTTCGGGTCCATGAAGTCGATGGGCGTGTAGACGTCCTCATCGATTGCCAGCTGGGCCAATAGTTCACCCACGCCTGCTGCATGTTTGAAACCGTGGCCCGAGTCTCCACCTGCGACGATGATGCCAGGGTGGGCGTCCAGCTCGCCGATGAGGAACTGGTGGTCAGGTGAGTTCGTGATCATACAAGGGATCGACCGGTCCTGCGGCAGCGAAATCCCCGGGAATGCCTGTCCGACGTATCCGTTGAGCTCTTCCGTATCGAGTCCTTTGAGGTGGATGTAGCGGTCCGTCTTGTCAGCATCGGTCTCAAGGTAGCTCGGTGCATCATCGAGCAGGCCGATCTTGATGTCCCATTCGTCATTGGAACCGTGGCCCCACAGTGCCGTTCCATCTGGCAGGCGCGTGGTGAAGGCGGGGAACTTCGAGATTTCGTATTCCTCTTCATGCCCGGGCTTGGCAACGAACCAGTTCAGAGGCGTACGTCGCGGCGATAGTGGCAGCTCCGGGAAGAACTTGCCAACCCATGCGCCCGTGCTGACGATGGCCTTACGTGCCTTGAACGTGGCCAGCGAAGTCTCCACCGTGACTCCGTCGTCTCCCGACTCCACACTGAGGACGCGGGTATCCATATAAAGGTCTGCGCCCAGGGCCTCGGCCTCTTCCAGATGGGTCGTGACGTTTCGTTCCGGGTAGCAGACACCGGCCTCGGGATCGAGCAGACCGACATAATCGTCTTCGAAGATCCCGTAACCGGGATAGCGTTCTTTGAGCTCCTCAGCAGTGAACCGCTGCACATCGACTCCTGCGACCTCAGCTGCTGCTTCAAAGCCGGTGATGGTCTCGGAATCCGGCTTGCCCGTGGCCAGGCAGCCGGTCTGCGTCACCAGTTCGCGATCGTACTTCGCGCCGAGCTCACGCCACAACGACAGCGACTTGCGCGCGATCGGAGAGAGCCCCGGGTGTTCCATGCACACGATTCGGAACAGTCGGGTGATGCCATGGGACGATCCGAGGTTGTGACCGATCGAGAAGCGGTCGATACCGGCAACATCGACGCCACGGGACGCCAGGCGCCAGACTGCACCCGAACCGAAGGCTCCGAGACCGACGACGACGACGTCCTTGTTGATGATGGGCTTTGCCATTGTCACTCCTTGTAGTGTTTTCCAGTTTTCCGATGGGAATGTTCAGACTGAGACGACTGGGGCCGCGCTGGCCGTGGCGATCCTCCGTTGAAAGGCCGGCAATCGATCACGGGTCGTCGATGAGGTTGAGAAACGTGATGGCGAGAGGAATCCGATCGGCAGTCTGCTCTCTCCGTCTACGATCTCCTGTGCGGCCGCTTCTCCCAGCACCGGAGCGAGTTTGAAGCCATGGCCGGAGAACCCGCCCATGCCGTAGACGACGTCAGGGACCAGCCAGCCCACATACCCGTGCTGATCGGCGGTGTACGCGTCCATGTACACACCGATTCTCGACATCTCGGGGATGACCCCGGGGATCGTTTTCGCGACTACGTGTTTGATCTCCGCGAAGAGGTCCTGCGGCATGGTCCGGTCAAGATGATCAGGGTCCTGAACCAGGTCCCAGCCATCGGCAAGCGCTACTTTGAGGTTTGTCCCGTCAACCATGGGCCAACCGCAGAAATGCACCCCGTCGAAGGTGCGGACGAAAATCGGGAAGTGCTCCGGGGTGAACAAACCGGGTTCGCGCATGGGGAACCAGGTCATTGCAATACGGTGGACCTCCGTCATCGGAGTCAAACCGTGGAGCAGCTTCGAGTTCCAGGCTCCCCCGGACAGGACGAGTCGGCGGGCCCGGTACACACCATCGGAGGTGATGATGCGAACGCCATGATCTCCGACCTCGACGGACTCGACCCGAGTATGGGTGTGGAGCTCCGCGCCGGCGAGTGCAGCCTGCCTGGCTGCGTGGGCGACTGCGGCCTCCGGGCGGAGGAAGCCCGATGCGTCGTCCTGCAGGACGACCTCGTGGTCAGCAATCCGATGCTGTGGAAAGAGGTCGGCAGCTTGCCTACCGTTGTGCATGGTGTAGGGCAGATCGAACTGAGCCAGGGACTGCCGGGCCGCTTCGAGGAATGGGTCGTCGGGCTCGCCTATCGTGATCCCGCCGTTGAAGACCGCAATCGGCAACCCGGTGATCTCGTTAAGCGCTTCCCACTGCTCCTTGGCCCGCATCAACAGAGGTACATAATCCGAGCCCTCCGCATAGGCCATGCGGAACAGACGGGATTCTCCACCGGCTCCTGCCTGATCGTGGCCCGGGGCGAATTGCTCGAATCCAATGACCTTCTGACCACGCTTCGACAGCTCCCAAGCGGCGAAGCTTCCCATAGTACCGAGTCCGAGTACCGCCACATCCGCGTCATTCACGAACGAAACCTCCATTCACGTATTCATCGATTGTTCTGTTCACTGCAAAACGGCTGGGGCTGAAGGGACTCAAATCAAATTGCGAAGATTCCCCCACAGCCAGTTCGGCCAGCGCTTTGCCCACAGCCGGAGCCATCTTGAAACCATGGGCGGAGAAACCCGCGCCGATGACGATCCTCCGGCTCGATGTCGAGGCTCCGATCGTGAACCGCTGATCGGGATTCCACCCTTCAAGCTGTACCGCCTGCCGGATTGCCCGCGGATAGGCTCCCGGCACGTTCTCGGCGATCAGAGAGTCCACGAACCGAACGAGTTCGGCCGGCATCGTCTTATCGATGCTCGCCAAGTCCTTCGGCCGGTCGACACCGAGGTTCAGTCCGACTTTGATGCTCACCCCGTCTATGCTTGGCCAGACGCAGAAGTCGAACCCCCGATCGATGACGGCCACAGGAATGGTTGACATGTCATAACCGGGTCGAACCGGGTACCAGTGCACCGCTAGGCGTTGCACGTCAATACGAGGGATGACACCGCCCAACAAGTCGTTACTCCACGCGCCGACGGTGACGATTACCTTTTCGAAGGTTTCCTCACTACCGTCGGGCAGGACCACGGCCACGTGGTCGTCGGCCGTGCGAAGGGATGAGACCGGCGTCCATTCTCTGACTGAGACCCCCGCAGCTGCCAGTTTCTGCCACATCAGAGCAAGAATCGCCTCCGGCCGGAGTAATCCGCCACTAGCATCTTCGATTCCCACATAGTCGGATTCGATCGCGATACCGGCCATTCGGCTTTCTAGTTCATCGGCAGATTGCAACTCGGGGCTGAAGCCCAGAGCAGCTTGTGATGACACAAGGCTACTGATGACGTGACCGGTCTCCGATCCGATGGACATTACCCCGGTTCGGGTAAAGAGCGGACCCCCGGATTCACCATCAAGCTTCAGCCAAACGTCCTCGGAATACGCCAGGAGTTCATCGTATTCCGGACCTTCTATGTACTTCCTCCGGTATATTCTGGTCTCTCCGGAATACGCGCCGAACTCATGGCCGAGGCCGAATCGCTCGAACACCGTCACTTCCGCCCCGGACTGGGCAAGTTCCCAAGCAGCAAAAGTGCCCATAGTTCCGCACCCGATGACTGCGACTCTTCCGCCACCGGCCATAGGTCAGAGCACCTGGTCGAGGAACTGCTTGAGTCGATCACTCTGCGGATTGTCGAAAACCTGCTCCGGCGGTCCCTCCTCGACGATGTGGCCATCTGCCATGAAGACGACCTTGTCGGCCGCCGAACGGGCGAAGCCCATCTCGTGAGTGACAATGACCTGGGTCATCCCGGCTTCGGCCAGTTGGGCCATGAGCGCCAGAATGCCCTTGACCAATTCCGGGTCGAGCGCGCTGGTCGCTTCGTCGAAGAGCATGACCTCCGGGCCCATTGCCAGGGCCCTGGCGATCGCAACACGCTGCTTCTGTCCACCCGACAGGGCATCGGGCCGGAAGTCACGCTTATGGTCCATGCCGACTTCGGCCAACCTGGCCAGTGCAACCTTCTCCGCAGCCGCCTTCGAGATCTTCTTGACGTTGCGCAGGGGCATCACCATGTTCTCGAGAATCGTCATATGCGGGAACAGGTTGAAATGCTGGAAGACCATACCTACTCGGCGACGCAGCTGATCGGGATTTCCCCCTGCCATGTCCTCATCACCGATGAGCACCTGACCACCCGAAGGTTCCTCAAGGCGATTGATGCAGCGCAGCATTGTGGACTTACCCGAACCCGAAGGGCCGATGACGCACACTGTGCTTCCAGCCGGCACCGTGAAATTGATGTCCTTGAGAACATGGTTGTCGCCGAAGGACTTCTGCAATCCTCGGAGCTCTACACTAGAGCTCTTGCCAACTGTCAGGTCGTGCTCATGATTGACCGTGCTCATATGGATTCCACCTTCTCCATTGCTTCATTGGCCGCCTGGACCTCTTTGGCCTTTTTGCCTTCGCGCAGGCGCTTGTCCAGGTAGTTGACAAGGTAGGTCAGCGGAATCGTCACGATGAGGTAGAAGATTCCGGCCATCACCAGGGGCGACAGATTCGCATAGGTCACCGCTGCGTCCTGCCCGACCCTGAAGAGATCACGCTGACTCGTTGCCAAGCCCAGGAAGTACACGAGGCTGGAGGACTTGATGATCGCAATGAACTGGTTGACCAGTGCAGGGAGAACCCGCCTGATGCCCTGTGGGATGACGATCTTGAACATACTGGCGGCGAAGGTCATACCAAGGGCGCGTCCGGCTTCCATCTGGCCCGTCTCCACACTCTGGATACCCGACCGGAAGATCTCGCCGATGTAGGCCGCCGAGATCAAAGACAGGGCCAGTATCGCCAAGGGGTAGGGATTTCCATGCGTCACCTTGTTGAACAGTGGAGCCAGACCTTGGCCGATCAGCAAAATGGTGAGGATCTCAGGGAGGCCTCGGAAGATGTCCGTGTAGATCCTGGCGATCCAGACCAGCGGCCAAATATTGGACACGGACATTGCGGCCAGTATCAACCCGAGGACAAGGCCGACCAGGGTTGCGCCGATGGCCAGCAGAAGGGTATTCCACAGGCCGTAGGTGAGCATCTCCGGAATGGCGATGAAAAGGAATTGCGGGTTGAAGAAGGAGTTGAGTATGTTCTCCAGCATTGTGTGGTCTTCCTACTTTGTCGGCGCCGCGCTCGGCACCGCCGTCTGCCCTTCCGGCAGGAACTTCTTGTTCACCGGGGAGGTCGGGTAGTACTTCTTATTGATTTCCATCCATTTCCCCGACTTGATGACCTGTGCGATTGCATCGTCCAGGGCCTTCTTCAGGTTCGGCTTGTCCTTACCGACCGGCATGGCAACCGGGTATTCGGGAACCTCGATGTTGATGGGCATGTGCAGTGAGCTGTCCTGCTTGACGTACTCTCCACCCGGTGGCAGGTCGATGAACACACCATCGACCGAGCCTGCTTTGAGCGCTGCAACCGCCGCGTTGAAGTCGGGATAGCGAACGAGATCCGTGGACTTCATATGGCTCTGAGCATACTTATCCTGCAGAGTTCCCTGCATCAGGCCGAGCTTCTTGCCGTCCATTGAACTCACCTTGTCCGTCACCCCATTGCCCTTCTTGGTCAAGATCGAGATGTACCCGATGTAATAGACCGAGGTGAAGTCGACGATCGCCTTGCGCTCGTCGGTGATCGAAGTCGACGATGCCACCACGTCCGACTGTCCACTGGCCACGCCCGGCACCAGGGCCGCAAACTCCTTCTGGGTGAATTCCGGCTTCAGACCGGCTTCCTCAGCGATGGCCGTGGCCATCTCCACCTCGAAGCCCGTGAGCTTTCCATCCTCGTTGTAGGAGTACGGCTTGTTGTCGCTGGTCGTGCCGATCTTCAGAACACCTGGCTCCAACAGCTCCAGGGCATTCGGATCGGCTTGTGAGTCGGACCCGCAGGCCGTGAGAGTGGCTCCGGCCAGCGCCAGAGCAGCAGTCAGAGCCGCGATTTTCTTGAACATCTTGTCTCCAGTTCGCTCCATTGTGAATCACTTCACAGATTAATAACACATTTGCGAACTGTACAGCTCTAGTTCAGATAATCTTCACTAGTGAGACGAGCGCCCACTGGCGCCCAGACTTCGCCTGGGCGCCAGAACACCTCAGCTGGTTGCTGCGGGCGAGGGATCCTCGGTTACACCCTCGGGCAGGAACTTCTTGTTCACCGGCGAATTCGGGTAGTACTTCTTGTCGATCTCCAACCACTTACCCGACTTGATCACCCGGTCGATTGCATCGTCGAGGGCCTTCTTGAGGTTGGGCTTGTCCTTGCCGATGGGCATCGCCACCGGGTACTCCGGCAGTTCGATGTTGATCGGCATATGAAGGGAATCATCCTGCTTGACGTATTCCCCACCCGGCGGCAGATCGATGAACACCCCGTCGATGGAGCCCGCCTTAAGAGCTGCAACCGCGGCATTGTAATCCGGATAGCGGACGATCTCCGTTGACTTCAGTCGATCCTGAGCGTACTTGTCCTGCATGGACCCCTGCATCAGGCCGAGCTTCTTGCCTTCCATTGAGCTCAGTTCATCCGTCACCCCGTTGTCCTTCTTGGCCAGGATCGAGATGTACCCGATGTAGTAGACCGAGGTGAAGTCGACGATGGCCTTGCGCTCATCGGTGATCGAGGTTGAGGCTGCGACGGCGTCGGTCTGACCGCTGGCCACGCCAGGGATCAGGGCTGCGAACTCTTTCTGAGTGAACTCGATCTTCAGGCCGGCTTCTTCGGCGATGGCTTCAGCCATCTCCACTTCAAAACCGGTGAACTTGCCGTTCTCGTTGTACGAGTACGGCTTGTTGTCACTGGTCGCACCGACCTTCAGAGTGCCGGGCTGAATGAGTTCTAGCGCATCGGTGTCGGACTCCTTGTCCGATCCGCAGGCGGTCAGGGTCGCTGTCGCAAGGGCCAGCGCTGCAGTCAAGGCAGCGATCTTCTTGAGCATTTCGCCTCCATCTTGTGTGAGTTGCTTCACATCATAGTGAAGTCTTCGTGGATTGTACATAGTTAATTTGAGAAATCTGTACTACCCGGAAGTCTTGTGCCAATCTAGGTGTATGACTCTTGATCTCAGGGACGTCCGGTGTTTCGTTGCGGTGGCAGAGACCGGCAGTTTCAAACATGCGGCGGAACGACTGGAGATGTCTCAATCCGCGCTGAGCCAGACGCTGACCAAGCTGGAGACTGAACTCAACGCGGCGCTTTTCGTCAAGGGCGTACGGCGCAGCTCGACCCTGACTTCGACTGGCTATGTCTTCTTTGAAGAGGGCCGCAAACTGCTCCAGCATGCAGCCTTGATCGAGACGATCGTGGCAGAGAGAAGCTCATCGGCCCCGCTGCGGGTCAACGGGATTCCCTCGGTCTTCGCGGGCCTTGTCCCAGACTTGATCAGACGATTCAGGATTCGCCAGGGCACAGCCACGATACAACTTGCTGCCGAGCCGGAAGGGCTCGTAGCCGACACCATCAACTCGGGACGTGCTGAAATCGCGTTCACCCGAACGACCCGGTGGGGCCCTGAGTTCCACTGCACGGAATTGGCCGCTGAACGGCTGTACGCCGCTCTGCCTTCCGACCATCCTCTGGCAGAGCACTCCACGATTGACCTGTCGTCAATGAGCGACGAGCCCTTCGTCCTCTTCTCCCGGGGAGAATCATCGCGTCACTACGATGCAATCATCGATGCATGTGAGGCTTCAGGGTTCACCCCCAGGGTAGGCAGCATCGCCCACGACGACCTCTCCACCTGGTCAACGATCGCCGCCGGCATCGGCGTTACTCTGATGCCGTATCTCTCGACCCGCCACATGTTCGAGAAAGTTGTCTATCGGCCACTCACCCAAGCGTTCACGACGCCTCTATGTCTGGTCACTCATGCGGAGACCACGCACCCGATGATTCCGCAGTTCATCTCCGCAACCCGCGAGGTGATAGCCGAAATGTCCAATCAATCGGAGGGGATCACCCCCGTCGAATAGCGGAGAGCCACTGTCTGCCGAGTGCCCACTTCCTACCTGTCACTTCGCCAACCACCTCGTCGAGTGACTAGGACACACCGACTCTCCGTGCGAGACTCCGGCGCGTTCTAGCTACTCGACGGAAATGGCGTGGCCGAGACCAGCCGTTCTGCGGGCACGGCGACGCATAGGATGAGGGAGGATGGCACGATCCGCGCCCCTCGCACCCAACGGACAAGGACCTCGACGATGGCTATACGACCCCGCGGCACCACACTGTTCGATGTGGCGCGCGCCGCCGGAGTCTCGAAGTCCACCGCCGCCCGGGTCCTGGCCGGCGAGGGCTCGGCCAGCGCCCAGGCCGTCGAGAAGGTCAAGAAGGCCGCGGCCGATCTGGGCTACACCCCCAATGCCATCGCCAAGGCCATGGTCTCCGGCTCCTCGCACACCATCGGCATCCTGGTCCCCGACGTCGCCAGCGCCTTCTTCGCCGCAGTGGTCCGCGGCTTCACCGACACCGCCAGGGCCGCCGGCTTCGAGGTCATGCTGGGCAACACCGACCGCACCGACGCCGACGAGGACCGCAGCCTGGAGGTCTTCATCGAACACCGCGTGGCCGGTATCGCCCTGGCCCCGCACAACCGCGCTCATTCAGCGCCCCTGGCCCGACTGATCGACCGGGGCTTCCCCCTGGTCATGCTCGACCGTCCCACTCCCGCAGCCCCGGGGGCCGACGTTGTAGGGCTGGACCATGCGGCGGCCGGAGCGCTGGCGACCGAACACCTCCTGGACCAGGGCCACCGGGCCATCGCCGTGGTCGTCTCCGATTCCACCCGAATCCCGCGCATCCTGGCAGACGCGCCGGCCGATCGCCTCGACGACGAGGTCCTGCGCCCTGATGAGCTGCGCCTCCTGGGCTACGTCAGGGCGCTGCGGGCCCACGGCCTGCAGCCGGATCCCGAGCTGGTCGTCGAGGTCCCCTACACTCCGCAGGAAGCGCAGGAGGCCGTCCGAGACTTCCTCACCGGCACACGCGACGCGGGCAGCGCGGGCACGGCCCCTGCCGGCAGCGACGGCACCCCCACCGCCACCTCGGCTACGGCCCTGCTGTGCACGGACTCGCTCATGTCCACGGCCGGCTACCGGGCGTTGATCGACGCGGGCATCGCCTACCCGGACGATATGTCCTTCCTGGCCTTCGACGATCAGGACTGGTGCACGATGGTGCGCCCGGCGGTCAGCGTGATCGCCCAGCCGGACGTGCAGCTGGGACAGCAGGCCGCCTCGGCGCTGATCGCCCGAATCCGCGGCGACCGGGCGGGGGCAAAGCACACGGAGCTCGCGGCGCAGCTGATGGTGCGGGGCTCCACCGCACGGCCCCCGGCACACTCGCTGGCCGAGGCGTGAATCGACTGACCGGTTCATGTCGTCCGCAGGCGGTGCGAACGACATGAACCGGTCAGTCGATGTCAGAAGCCGGAATCGAGTGTCGATTCCCCGTTTCCCCCGTTACTGCAGCTTCCACTCCCAGTAGTTCCAGAACATATTCGGTGCCACCGCGATCGCGTCGACCCCCGAAACGGTGTTCCGCGCGCCCACGATATCGGGGAACTGGAAGATCGGCAGGGACACCGCATCGTTGACGATGTTCTTCTCGATCTGCTCCTCGATCGCGACCTGCTTGGACTCATCGGTCTCGCCCTGCAGCTGATCGTAGAGCTTGTCGACCTCCGGGTTCTTGTATCCGCCGTGGTTGTGGTTGCCCCCGGAGCGCCAGAACTGCACGGTCTGGGTCACGCCCAGGTGCTCATTGCCCCACCCCGCGGTGGAGACATCGTACTGACTGGTGTCCGGCAGCAGCGCGCTCCACTGCACCTGCGCATTCGCCTGCACGTCGAAGCCGGCTGAATCCGCTGCCTCCTTGATCAGCTGGAACATCTGCTCGCGCCGCTCGTTGCCCTTGGCGTAAAGGAATCGGACCTTCGGCTTGCCCGACACCCCTGCTTCCTTCAGCAGCTGCTTGGCCTTGTCGATGTCCTGCTTGCCCAGCACCGAATCGAAGCCCGAGGCCTTGACGACCTCGTCGTAGTGCGGGGAACCGGGCACCTGGGTGAACGAGTTGCGCACGGTGATGTCGTCCTTGAGCGGCTTGACGATATCGCTGACGATCTTCTCGCGCGGGACCGTCAGCAGGAAGGCCTCGCGGACCTTGCGCGCCTTCTCCGCATCACCACCATAGGTCTTCGGATCGAAGGCACCCCCATTGTTCTGCGCCAGATCCAGGCGCTCATAGGAGTCGCCGTAGTTCGAATCGATCTTGACTCCGTCGATCGCCTGCATCGACTTGAGGATGTCGGCGGTGGCCTGCGGATTGATCAGATCCGCTTCGCCGTTCTGCAGCGCCTGCACCTGCGCATTGGGGTCCGAGTTGTAGCGGATGGTGACCTTGTCGATGCTGGGATTCCGCTCGCCCTTGTAATCATCGCGCTTCTCCAGGGTGAGGAACTGCCCCTCCTGGTAGTCCGTCATCTGATACGGGCCCGTGTTGACCAGCAGGTCCTTGTCCTCGGGCATCTTGGTGAAGTTGAAACCCGTATTCCAGACATTGGCGACCTTGGCCAGGGAGGTCTTGTCGTCGTCCTTGAACGCCCCCAGAATCGCATCATTGGCCTTGGTGGCATCGTCGATGCCCAGCGCCTTCTTCGCCACGATGTGCGCGGGCAGGCCGGAGTCCTGCAGTGACAGGTTCGTCTCCCAGTCGGCGAAGGGCTGATCGTAGGTGAAGGTCACGCTCTTGAGGTCATCGGAGACCTCCGGGTACTTCGTGATCTTCCGCAGCCCGAAGCTCGAGGCGTTGAACAAGACGTTCTCGCCCTTCTGCTTCTTGACGTTTCCCTCGTCGTCCTGGGCCTTCTCCAGGTCGCCCGTGTTGAAGTTGCCGCTGCGCGCGCCCCAGCCCAACACCAGGTCGGCCGCCGTGTACGGAGTGCCATCCGACCAGGTGGCGGTGTCCGCGATCGTGTACTTGACCTTCATCGGCTTGTCGGAGACCTTCTCCATGGTGCCGAAGGACTTGTTGTCGGCCACCTTCAAGTCCTTGTCGTAGTACTTGAAGGAGTCGCTCATGAGGTACACGGTGTTGGCATTCGTGGTCGCCGTCGACGCGCTCGACCAGATGTTCGAGGAGTAGAACGGCTGGTTCCACATGACCTTGACCTCGCCACCGCCAGCGGCATCGGCGGAGCCTCCGCCGGCATTGTTCGGGGTGCACCCGGCCAGCACCAGCGCCGCCGTGGCGACCGCCGCCCCGATGCTCAGGATTCGCTTCTTCATCTCTCTTCCTTTCGAGAGTCCGTCCAGGAGTGCGGGGCCCTCACCCCATCATTGGGAACGCTCCCAACCACCTGCCGGTTCAAGTATGTTGTGGATCACAGACGGTGTCAATACAATTTCCGCGCCTCGCGCACCGCACCCGAAATTCCGGGACCTCTCCCGGACTTCCGGGACCTCGGCCACGGCACATTACACACCGCACCCGAGGTCCCCGCTCAGTCGGCGGCCACCGCACCGCCCGCGCGGCGCGGGTCGGCACTGGCCGCAGCGCGGCCGTGCGCATCGATCGTGATGCCCTCGTAATTGCCCATGAGCGTGTACCAGGGACCGGCCGGCTTCGACCACAGCCCCACCTGCGAGGTCCAGTCCTCGAAGCCGCGCTGCACATCCGGCGCGAAACCGGATTCCAACATCACGCCGGGCCGCCAACCGAAGGCCGGATCATGCGGCCGGGCGCCGAACCGGGGTGCCGCCACCGACTGTTCGATCGTCATCCCGAAGTCCACCAGGTTGACCACGTTCTGCAGCACGCACGCCACGATCGACACGGACGGCGAACCGCCGACGACCACCGGAACCCCGTCGCGCAACAGCACGTGCGGGGCCAGGTAGACCATCGCCTTCTCCCCCGGCGCGGGCATCCCGCGCTGGAAGAAGGAGCCGCCGCCGGCCAGCTGGAAGCCCTCGGCGAACAGCCCGTTGACCCAGGCCGAGGCCATATGCGAGTGCGTCAGACTGGCCACATTGCCCTCGGCGTCGACGGCGGACACGTGGATCGTGCCGGGCACCGGCATCGCCGCGGGACCGGGCACCCCACCCTGGGTCCGGACCCGGGCCAGGCGCGCGGCGGCGAAACCGGGATCGCGCAGACCAGCGAGGTATTCGGCGGACTCATAGGGCCGGCCGCGGTGCGGGGTCGAATAGTAGACCTCGTTGTGCACCTGGACCAGCAGTTTGAGCGTCTCGAAGGACTCGCTCGGCGCGCCCATCGCGGCCAGGTCCACGTGGTCGAGCATCGCGAGCGCCTCCACGAGCATCTGCCCGCCGTCGTCCGGCGGCGCAGACCCCAGCACGTCCAGGCCCCGGTACGTCCCGGTGACCGCATCGTCCCACTGCGGCTGGGCCGACTCGAAGTCCTCACGCGCCATCACCCCACCGCCGCGCCGGTTCTCTGCGACCACGGCACGGGCGAAGTCGCCCAGATAATAGGAGTCGCCCTCGTTCGCCAGGCGCTCCAGGGTCGCCCCCGCCTGGTGCTGCACCAGTGTCTCGCCCGGGGTCAGCAGGCTGCCCGAGGGGAAGAACGCCTTGCGCATATCGGCGTTGATGCCCAGATTGGCCTGCGATTCGTACATCAGCGCGTACAGGAAGGGATTGACCTCCACTCCCTCGTGCGCACAGGCGATGGCCGGTGCCAGCAGTCGCGCCGCGCCCAGCCGGCCCAGCCGGGCGGCCCCATCGCGGAAGGCCGGCCACCAGCCGGGCACGGGATTGCCGCGCCCGCCGTTGAGATCCTCGTTCCCGCCGAAGCCCGGCAAGGGCGCCAGCGGCGCGTGCACATTGCCGTTGAGATAGGTCGATTCGCCGTCCACCGTGCGCGACAGCAGGCTCAGCCCGCCGGTCAGCGAGGTCATATGCGGTTCGACGATGAGCTGGGTGGCCGCCGCCGCCAGCACGGCGTCCACCGCATTGCCGCCGGCCGCCAGCGCATCGGCGCCGGCCTGGGCCGCGGCCGGGTGGCTGGTCACGACCAGGCCGCGTTCGCCCTCGACCCGGGGCTTGGGGCCGATCACGGCCGCGGGCGCGCCCGCCGGATAGTACTGCGAAGCCATCACTTCGTCCTCTCGTTCGTCTGTTCGGACTGCGCCGCAGGGGCATCGGCACGTTCCGCCGGGTTCGCGGCGGCCGGGTCCCCGGCCGTGCCGCGGACGCGGTCGGCGACCCTGGCCTCGGCGGACCGGTTCGCCGGATCCCCGTAACCGCCGGCGCCGGCCGTCTCAATCGAGGCCCACTGGCCGGGCTGGAGCACGGTGTACCCGTGGTCCACCGGGGGCGCGTCGGGGCTCAGCTCGCACCGCGCCGAGGCCCCCGGTCCCCCACCGAACAGGCCCCAGGGCTGCGAGCGCTGCCGGGAGGTGTCGAGCCAGAAGTGCACGTCCTCGGCCTCCACCCGCACCTTCCGGCGGATGCCCATGCCGCCGCGGAACTCGCCGTCACCGCCGGAGCCGTCGATCAGCTCATAGGCCTGGACCATCAACGGGTATTCGGTTTCCAGGGACTCCACCGGCAGGTTCGAGGTGTTCGTCATGTGCACCTGCACCCCGTCGAGCCCGTCCTTGTTGTACCGCGCGCCCGAGCCGCCGCCGATCGTCTCGAGGTAGACGAAGTCGCGGCCGCGCACGGGGTCGTAGCCGGAGAAGTGCACCCCGGTGTTCGCGCCGTTCGAGGCGCCTGTGACCCGGGTGGGAACGGCCGGGGCGAGCGCCCCCTGGATCAGGTCGACGATCCGCTGACTGGTCTCGCTGCGGCCGTTGACGGCCGCCGGCGCCCGGCAGTTCAGGATCGAACCGTCCTCGGCCTCGATGGTGATCGGCCGGTACAGCCCGGCGTTGGGCGCGATGTCCGGATCGATGAGCGTCTTGACCGTGTAGTAGACCGATGCGTAAAGCCCCGTCCACACCACATTGACGCTGGCGCGGACCTGCGGCGGATTGCCCGCGAAGTCGAAGAGCATGGTGTCCCCGGCTACCACGATCCGCACCTTGAGCGTGAGTTCATCGTCGAGTTCGGGGCAGTCGAAGCAGTCCGTGAACGTGTATTCGCCGTCCGGGAAGGCCGCGATCGCAGCGCGGGTGCGCCGCTCCGTGTAGTCCAGCAGCTCATCGCCGGCCGCGCGCATCGTATCGCGTCCATAGCGTTCACACAGTTCCGTATAGCGGGTGATGGCCACGCGGTTGGCGGCCTCCTGGGCCCGCAGGTCCGCGCGGCGCTCGGCCGGGATCTGGCAGTTGAGCAGGATCAGGTCCAGCAGTTCGTCCTGTCGCACGCCCTGCCGCACCAGGTGGACCGGCGGGATCCGGATCGCCTCCTGGAAGATGTGGGCGTGCCCGCGGTCGCCGAAGTCGGCGTGGTGGGCCAGGGTCGCGGCCCAGGCGCTGAGCACGCCGTCGATGAAGATCGGCACCGCCAGGACGATATCGGGCAGGTGCGAACCGCCGCCGGTGTAGGGGTCGTTGCCGATGAACACATCACCGGGTCCGATCGCCTCGGCCGGGTGGCGCTCGCGGATCGCCGCGACCACGCCCATGAGCGATCCCAGGTGCAAAGGCGAGCCGCCCTCGTCCTGCGCGATCGCATTGCCCTCGGCGTCGAACAGCGAGGCCGTGCAGTCCCTGCGTTCCTTGATGTTCGGCGAGAAGGCGGCCTTGACCAGGGTCTCGCTCATCTCCTCGACGATCGTCGCCAGGGCGGATCCGATCACCTCCACCAGCACGGGGTCGAGGGTGGGGGTGGCCGAGGTCTTCTGTTCAGTCATCGGATTCGTCTCCAATCGAGATCACCAGGTTGCGCCGAGCGTCCACGGTGCAGGTGTCGCCGGGCAGCAGGACGGTGGTCGTGTCCATCTGATCGATGATCGCGGGGCCGGTCACCACGTCGCCCGGGCGCAGCCGGGAGCGGTCGTACAGGCCGGCCTCCCGGTAGACCCCGCCGCCCGTATACAGCCGCCGGCTCCCGGTCCGTGCACCCTCCGCAGCCGAGGTCCCTGCTGGCTTCGCGGCGTTCACAGGGGCTGCAGAGGTCGCAGCGTCGGCGGGCTCTGCGGCACCGGCGGGGGCCTCGGCACCGGCCGAGGCGACCTCCACCTTGGGGGCGGCGCCACTGGCCTGGACGCGGAAGGTGACCGCCTCGATCGGCGACTCCTCATCCACATAGCCGTAGACGCGTTCGTGTGCGGCGCCGAAGGCCACCACCAGCTCGCCGAGCAACTCGGCGCTGATCCGGCCGGCGGGGACCTCGACCGGCAGTTCGAAGTTCTGGCCGCGGTAGCGCAGCTCCGCGCGGCGCACCAGGGTCCGGCCGGCCCCAGGCACCTGCTGGGAGTCGAACCAGTCCTCGGCCTGCGATTCGAGGCCGGCGAAGGCCGCGGCGATCCGACTGGCCGAGGCCGGATCGGAAGGGTCGACCGGGGTGATGACGGTGCGCATGAAGTCGGTGCGGACGTCGGTCATGAGCAGGCCCATGGCCGACTGGGCGCCGGGGACCTCGGGCACGACGATCGTGCGCATGCCCAGTTCCCGGGCCAGCCGCGAGGCGTGCAGGGGACCTGCGCCACCGAACGGGACCAGCGCGTAGTCGCGCGGATCGTAGCCGCGGCGCACGCTGACCACGCGGATCGCCCTGGCCATGTTCGCGGTGACCACCCGCAGGATGCCGAGTGCGGCCTCGGCGGTCGACAGGCCCAGAGGGCCGGCCACCCGGTCCACGGCCGCGGCGGCCGCGCCCGCGTCGATCTTCATCTGCCCGCCGAGCAGGTATTCGGGATCCAGGGCGCCGAGGACGACGTTCGCATCGGTCACCGACGGCTCGAGCCCCTTTCCGTAGCAGGCCGGGCCCGGGTCCGCGCCGGCTGACTGCGGGCCGACGCGCAGGTGGCCGCCGGAGTCGATCCAGGCCAGCGAGCCGCCGCCTGCACCCACCGTGTGGATGTCGAGCATGGGCGAACGGATCGGCCGGCCGTCCAGTTCCATCCCGGCGGTCAGCTTGGGTTCGCCGTTCTGGACGAGCGAGATGTCCGATGAGGTCCCGCCCATATCAAAGGTGATGATGTCCGGATGGCCGGCGGCCAGGCAGATCTGCGCGGCGCCCACCACACCCGTGCTGGGCCCGGAGAGGACCAGGCGCACGGGCAGGTCCTCGGCAGTGGTGAAGGGGATGACCCCGCCATTGCTCTGCGTCACGTGCGGGGTGGCCGCCAGCCCGGCCGAGGCCAGGGTGGTGCGCAGGCGGACCAGGTAGTCGTGGACGACCGGACCCACATAGGCGTTCGTGACCACGGTCGACAGGCGTTCGTATTCGCGGAACTCCGGGAGCACATCCGATGACAGGGAGACGTAGCAGTCGGGGAATTCCTCGGCGATGATCTGACCGATCCGGCGCTCGTGGTCCGGTACCAGGTAGCTGTAGAGCAGGCACACGGCGATCGCCTTGACACCCTGGTCGCGCAGGGTGGCCACGGCCGCGCGGACCTCTGATTCGTCCAAGGGGATTTCGACGGCGCCGGTGTGGCGGACGCGTTCGGTGACCTCCAGCCGGGATTCGCGCGGGACGAAGGGCTCGGGCTTGTCCGCCTGCGGATCATACATATCGGGGCGCCGACCGCGGCCCAGCTCCAGCAGATCGCGGAATCCGCGCGTGGTGATCAAGCCGGTGGGCACGCCGCGCCCGGTCAGCAGGGCGTTGGTCCCCACCGTGGTGCCGTGGGCGAAGTAGTCGACCTCGCCGATGTCGCGCCCCAGCCGGCCGAGGAGTTCGCCGACCCCCGTGAGGATCGCCTGGCCGGGGTCGGCCGGCGTGCTGGAGACCTTGCGCACGTGCAGGCTCCCGGTCGCGTCGTCGAAGACGCAGACGTCCGTGAATGTTCCGCCGGTGTCGACGCCGATGCGTAGGCTCACGCCGGTTCCGCCTTTCTGGTGGGTGTGGTGATTCTGGCGGGAATCCCGTTTGGGAACGTTCCCACACTTGATTATGTGCGCTGAGTCATAGGCGAGTCAAGAGGCAGGGCCCACCAACCCCACCCCGAACCATGCCCACAGACACAGCAGGCGATTTGGTCTGAGAATTTGGCGATTCTTCGGACCAAATCGCCTGCCGACCACATCGCCCACACGGGCGGGCCGGGTAACCCCGGCGCGAACGGAGGAATCCGGCTCAGCCGGCGGTGGCCTCGGCCGCGTAATCCCAGGCCAGCGCAGCCAGGGCAGCTGCGCCGTCGGACAGGAAGCCGTCATCGAAGCGGGCCTGCGGCGAGTGGTTGGTCGCCGCCGTCGCCGGGTCCAGGTCCGCCGGGGTGATGTAGTAGAAGAGGTAGGCGCCCGGCACCCGTTCGAGCACATAGGAGAAGTCCTCCGAGCCCATGCCGGGGTCGGACATGTTCTGCGCGCGGGCGGCGCCGAAGGTGCGCTCGATCGTGCGCAGCGCCAACTGCGCGCAGGCCGGATCGTTGACCGTCGGCGGATACTTGTTGACCCACTCGACCTCGGCTGTGCACCCGTGGCCGGCGGCGATCGAGTTCGCCAAGTCCGTGGCCAGCCGGCCGAACCTCTCCGTGTTCTCCTTGGACAGGGTGCGCACGGTCGCGCCCAGGAAGGCCTCGGCGGGGATGGTGTTCGTCGCCTCTCCCCCGCGCAGGTTCGTCACCGTGGCCACGACCGGATCGAAGACACTGAAGCGCCGGGTGATCATGGTCTGCAGGGCCTGGCCGAACTCCAGCAGTGGGGCGATCGGGTCGATCGCCGTCGACGGGGTGGAGCCGTGGCCGGCGACCCCGTGGAAGGTCACGAACAGTTGATTGGAACTGGCCAGCATCGTGTTCCCACGCGTTTCGAAGGTGCCGGGCGTGTTCAGCCGCGCCTGGACGTGGAGCCCGAAGGCCGCGTCGACCGGGGTGCCCGCCACGTCGAGGAGTCCCTCCTCGAGCATCGGCAGCGCGCCACCAGGGCCCTCCTCACCGGGTTGGAACATGAAGACCACGGTGCCGCGCAGCTGATCGCGGTGGGCCGCCAGCAGCCGGGCCGCTCCCACCAGACCGGCGGTGTGCAGGTCGTGGCCGCAGGCGTGCATGTTCCCATTGGTCGAGGCGAAGTCAAGACCGGTGTCCTCGATCACGGGCAGTCCGTCCATGTCCCCGCGCAGCAACACGGTGGGGCCGGGCAGCCCGCCGCGCAGGACCGCCGCGATCGAACTCAAGGACTCACCCGTGGTGATCTCCAGCGGCAGGCCGGCCAGGGCCTCGAGCACCATGGCCTGAGTGTTCGGCAGATCGTTGCCCAGTTCGGGGATCCGGTGCAGTCTACGCCGCAGGTCCACCAGATCGGCCGAAATGGCCTGGGCCTCGCCGGGGAAGTCGATGTTCGCGTTCGTCATGCTTGTCCGCCTCTCGCTATGGGATCGTTCCCACTATAGCGATGATGTGGTTGAGGTCACCATGGTGCGCGGGGGTTGCGGGCGGGCGGGGTGCGCGCGTAAATCATTGGGCCGTTTATCTCAGATTGGACCGGATGGGCGGGTTCACGTGGTCGTTGCAACACCCCTCACCACATGGGGGTACGGCCACGATGCCGACCAGAGCAGAACGACAGGTAATGAAGGAGGCCTTCTACGAGGTCTTCGACGCGATCGGGTCCCTG
>NZ_JANIJZ010000026.1:0-28820 GCF_024580675.1 Brevibacterium sp. 50QC2O2 | reverse complement strand
CCCACCGCGGGGAACCGGACCAAGGTGACTGCTAAGTGGAGCGGGAACGGAGTTTGCGGACCAGGAAATAGCAGCAGCCCAGCACGAAGCCGGTGATCAGCCCGCCCAGGTGGGCCTCCCAGGCCACCTGCGGATTGAACAGCGGGTAGAGCGCGCCCAGCAGGATGAACACGAGCACGCCGCTCCAGTTGCGGTCCAGTCGCCGGGTCGGGACCAGCAGCACGCCCACCAAGCCGTACACCGCTCCCGAGGCGCCGACGAACACAGTGCCCGGTGACACCACGGCGGGCCACAGGATCGACAGCAGCAGCGGGCACAGGGATCCGCCCAGCGCGGCCAACAGGTAGGTGCCCAGGACGAAGAAACGTCCCAGGGACCTCTCCAAGAAGCTGCCGAAGAAGAACAGGCCCACCATGTTGAACAGCAAATGGGTGGGCCCGGCATGGACCAACACCACACTCAGCGCGCGCCAGGGCTCGGCGGCCGTCAACACCGGCACGAAGGCCAGGCGGGAGGTGAGCCCGGTGCCCGGCAGCAGGTTCACCAGATAGGCCAGGACGGTCAGCGCCACCAGGGACAGAGTGACAATGGGCACGCCCCGCCACCTGCGTGATGAGGTGGCGGGGCGCGGGGTTTCGCTCACGGGAGTGACCGGGTCGGACTGCGGCGGGCCTCAGGCCTTGGGCAGGACCTCGACGGTCTCGATGAACGCGGGCTCGGCCGGGGCGTCCTGGAAGCCGGTCTTAACGGCCTCGAGGGCGTCGACGACCTTCTTCGACTCATCGTCGGCGACCTCGCCGAAGATGGTGTGCGCGCCATTGAGGTGCGGGGTGGGAACGGTGGTGATGAAGAACTGGCTGCCGTTGGTGCCCTTCTTCACCCGGTTGCCGAAGGCGTCCAGACCCACACGCGTTCCGGCGTTGGCCATGGCCAGCAGGTAGGGGCGGTCGAACTGCAGTTCGGGGTGGATCTCATCGTCGAACTGGTAGCCGGGGCCACCGGTGCCGCGGCCCAGCGGGTCGCCGCCCTGGATCATGAAGTTCTTGATGATGCGGTGGAACTTCACGCCGTCGTAGAACGGGGTGGGGTTCGTCCGACCGGCGTCGTCCTTGTACTCCTTGGAGCCGTCGGCCAGGCCGACGAAGTTCGCGACGGTCTTGGGGGCGTGGTTGCCGAACATGTTCAGCTTGATGTCGCCCAGATTCGTGTGCAGGATGACCTGCTGCGTGGAGATACTCATGCCCCCTATTCTTCCATGCACACCCCGCCGTAGACGTCCAGCCCACGTTCAGCTGGGCGCGCAATACCGCCGAAAACCCCGCCCCTCCCCCGCTGTACAAGGACTTGTGCGGAACTTTCCAGCTCGGCAGGCGGAATCCGGACCATAAACGGCGAGCGGATGAATAGACTAGGGGTAACAGTTTTTCCACGTTGGAGGGTGAAATGTTCAAAAAGGCCAGCCAGAAGAACAGCCGCAAGCTGCTGTCTAGCAATGTTTCCGACGTCGTCACCGGCGTGACCGAGGCGGTCCGCGAGGGCTCCGCCCAGGCGATCGAGAAGAGCGGCCCCTATCTGGAGAAGGCCAATGCCTTCCTGCACGAAACGGCGGAGCGCCTGCACGCCGCCGCCGACGATGCCCGCCCCAAGGTCACCGCCGCACTGGAATCGGGCAAACAGCGGGCGACCGAGGCCGTCTCGGATGCCCGTGACCAGATCGACGCCCGCTACGGCGACCAGATCGCCGACGCATCCGTCGAGCTGACCCGCAAGCGCGGAAAGCTGCTGGCCCAGTCCGGTGACCAGCTGACCCGTCTGTCCGCGCTGGTCGCCGGCGCCAAGACCCCCGCCGCCGTGACCGACCTGGCGACCAGGCTGACCGGGGATAAGAAGGCCCTGAAGAAGGCGCAGAGCGCTCTGGCCGAACGCGGCAAGGAACTGGCCAAGGCGGCCAAGAAGCAGGCGAAGATCGACGCCAAGGCCGGCAAGAAGGGCGGCCGTTGGTTCATCTGGGTCCTGTTCCTGGGTGCGGCCGGCGGTATCGGCTACTTCGTCTACAAGGCGCTCAAGCCGGTCGAGGATCCCTGGTCGACCCCGCTGCCGGGCAACCGCCCCGCCGACGCCCGTCCGGTCGGTTCGACCCCGGCCTCGGAAGCGGCCAAGCCGGTCGTGTCCAAGGTCGAAGAGCCCACCGCTGACGACGCAGAGGAAGTCGAGGCCGAGGTCGAAGAGGACTGACCCCAGCCGGCGCCATCGGTGCCCGGTGAGTCGCACCGGGCACCACAGGTGAGCACACGAACGCCCGCGGGCCGTGTGGACCACCCCTTTCGGGGGAACCGTCCACACGGCCCGCGGGCGTTCTGCGCGCCTGCCCGTCCAAGGGTGAACCGACCACCCGTGGATGAGCAGGCACTTTGGTCTGCTTTCGATTGGTTTTTTCGGACAAACTTGACTGCTGACGAATAGCCGAGGCCGCACCCGGGTGCGGAATGAGCGGTACCCGGGTGCGGCCTCGGGCGCGGTATCCGATAGAGTCGGCGAAGGCCTTATCGTCTCTGCACAATGACTGCGCAGTAACGCAGATCACGTGCGTGACGACGGGGCCGTTTTGTTTGCCCAATTCGATCTCACCCAAAAGGTAGTGATTCTTTCCGAAAGGAGCCGCGTGCCCAACAGCACCCAGGTACCCATCGACGACCAGATCAGCATCATGGCAGCACAGCGCGAAGGTGCCCTGCCCGATCAGGACAACCCCACGCGACAACCCGTGAGCCCGCGCAGGGCGATCGGCTCGATGGCATTCACCGAACTGTGGGAACGGTTCTCCTTCTACGGACTGCAGGGGATCCTGAGCTTCTACCTGCTGTACTCCCTGGACCGCGGCGGTCTGGAAGTGCCCGCAGCGGCGGCCGCCGGAATCGTCGGAGCCTATGGCGGCGCCGTGTACCTGGCCCAGCTGCTGGGCGCCTGGGCAGGTGAGCGCCTGCTCAGCCCGCGCACCATGGTGCTGCTGGGCGGCATCATCATCACGGCGGGGCACGTGTGCCTGGCCGCTCTGCCCGGCATGCTGGGGCTGGGCGTCGGCCTGGTGCTCATCATCGCCGGAACCGGGGCGCTGAAGACGAACATCACCTCGATCGTGGGCTTCGTCGTCGCCGACAAGCCCGCCGCGGCGCGCGATGCGAGCTTCTCCTACTTCTACATGGCGATCAACGGCGGAGCCGTGCTGGGACCGCTGCTGACCGGCTTCGTGCAGAACGAGTGGGGCTTCCACTGGGGCTTCGGGCTGGCGGCCGTCGGCATGCTGGGCGCGCTGATCCAGTACCTGTTCGGGATGCGCGGCCTGCCGGAGCGGGCCAAGCACCCCTCCAATCCCCTGCCGATCGCTGCCATCTGGAAGCCCGCGACCACGGCCATCGCAGCCCTGCTCATCATCGCCGTGGCGTCTCTGTCCGGCTGGCTCAAGGCCGCGAACCTGTCCTCGCTCGTGACCATCGTGGCGCTGGTGGCCGCCGCCGGGTACTTCCTGGTGATGTGGACGTCGTCCACGGTGGGCCGGGACGAGAAGAAGCGGACCGTGGCCTACCTACCGCTGTTCCTGCTGTCGGGCTGCTACTTCGGGTTCCTGTTCCAGAAGTTCACCGCCGTGTCCATCCTGATCAGCGAGCGGGTCGATCTGAGCGTGGGCGGCTGGACCTTCCCCGTCGCCTGGATCACCATGGTCAGTCCGCTGGCGGGCGTCCTGGCCACCCCGCTGATCGCGCGGCTGTGGCAGCGCCTGGGCGCCCGCCAGCCCGGAGCACCGGCGAAGTTCGCGATCGGCCTGTGCCAGATCGGCGTGGCCTATCTGTACCTGCTGTTGGTGACCACGCTGACCGGGGATGCGACGATCCCGGTGTGGTTGGTGCTGTTGTTCATGGTGGTGGCGGGGTCCTCCGAGGTCTTCGTCGGCCCGATCGGCCTGTCGCTGGCCACGAAGATCGGTCCCAAGCGCTTCGGCACGCAGATGGTGGGGTTGAACTTCCTGACCCTGGCCCTGGGCTCATCGCTGTCAGGCCTGCTGGGCCAGCTGTTCACCGCGATCTCGAATACCGCGTACTTCACCTTCGTGTCCGGTGCGGCCATCGTGTTCGGCCTAATCCTCCTGCTAGCGCGGCGGCCCCTGGCCCGCGGGTTGAACGCGGGGCTGTAGGCGGGCTACCCCGGTGACAGCGGGGTGGCGCGACCGTCCGTGTGCACATAGCGACTGCCGTCGGGCAGGTGCAGGAAGGAGACCGCGGACCAGGCTCCAGTCTCCTTGCTGTAGCGGGCGAACCGGCCGTCGGCCCCGTCGGCCAAGGGCGCCAGGACCGAGGTGGCCACGGGGATGTCCTCGACCTCGGTGAAGGGACTCGTGTCCACCTGTCGGATGCGCAGCACTTCTCGAGCCGAGGTTCCCGGGGCTCCGGGTGCCCCGGGCTCCCCCTCCTCCGGTCCGAGCATCACCTCGATGCGTTCCTCCGCCCGGACGTACGCACCGGTCAGTTCGGCCGCTACCTCGGAGGACAGTGCTCGGTCCCGCCAGTCCTCCGGAGGCGCGACCCGGCCGGGCTTGGCGATCCCCGCCAAATCTGCGAAGACGCGTTCGAACAGCTCCTCGTAGACCATCTGGCCATTGCCGCCGTTGGTCAGCAGCACCACCGCGGTGCCGGAGTCCGGGTGGATGCGCAGATAGGCCGTCTGGCCCATGGTGCCGCCATCGTGACCGTAGACGCGGGCGCCGTTCCAGTCCGAAAGCACCCAGCCCAGGCCCCGGGCATCTCCCGAGGTCCCGCGGTCGGGTTGGGCGACCTGTTCGGTCTGCATCAGAGCCACCGCCTCGGGTCCCAGCACCCGGGTCCCGGTTTCCGCCCGGCCCTCGGCCATGTGCATATATGCGAAGGCCAGGACGTCCGCGGCCCGGGCGACCACTGCGCCGGCCGGACCGGAACTACGCGGCAGGTGCCACTGCCGGATCACCCTGGTGGAGCCGGCGATGTCCTCGTGGCCCACCGCGACATCGCCCAAGAGGATCGCGTCCTCGGGCAGGGTCACGGAATGGTCCAATCCCAGCGGGTCCAACAGCGATTCGCGCAGGGCTGTGTCCCAACCCTTACCGGTCAGGCGTTCGATGACCAGCCCGGCCAGGGAGAATCCGGAATTGCAGTAGGAGTACATCGCGCCCACCGGATGGATCTGAGCGGCCTCGGCTAGAACGTCCAGGTACTTCTCCAAGCAGTCGTCGCCGCGCCCTGTGTCGATGAACAGGTCTCCGTCGATCCCGCTGGTGTGGGTGAGCAGATGCCGCACGGTCAGCTCTTCGCGGGCGCGCGGGTCACGCAGCTCGAACTCCGGCAGGATGTCGCGAACCCGTGTGTCCAGGGTGATCGCCTCCCCGCTCGCCGGAACCGGGGTGTCTGCCTCGATCAGCTGCATGAGCAGCGTGGTCGTGTAGATCTTGGTGATCGAACCGATCTGGAAGATCGAATCCGGGGTGACGGGCGCCCCTGTGCGCAGGTTGACGCTCCCGTGGACCGCCACTGCGATCTCCGGAGTGCCGGCTGCACCGCCGGGTGCGGTCGGATCCATCCGGAGGATGCCCAGTTGGGCGCCCGGCACCCCATGGCGCTCGCACAGTTCGGCCAACAGGTCCCGGTAGGCGGCGGTAAGCCTCTGGTGCACACCCTGCGAATACTGCCCCGGCACAACCGCGCCCATCAGGCTCCGGCCTCGCCCGGAATGGTCCCCAGTCCGTCGACCTTCGGGATCGCGGCCAGCAGCCGTTGTGTGTACGGGTGACCCGGTTCGTTCCAGATCTGCTCGGTGTCGCCGACCTCGACGATCCGTCCCGCCTCCATCACCGCCACACGATCGGCGATCTCCCTGACCACCGAGAGGTCGTGGCTGATGAAGATGAGCGAGGCGCCCGATTCGATCGCGAGGTCGCGCATCATCTGCGCCACGCGCGACTGCAGGAAGGCGTCGAGGGAGGCGATCGGCTCATCGCCGATGAGCACCTTGGGCCCTGCTGCCAGGGCCCTGGCGATGGCGATCCGCTGCCGCTGCCCGCCGGAGAAGGCGTGGGGGAAGCGGTTGGCCGCAGTGGTGGGCAGGTCCACTGCCGCCAGTAGGTCCTTGACCGTCCACCGGCCGGCCGGATCCAGGGCCAGTGCGTCCTCGATCTGCTCTCCGATCCGGCGCCGCGGGTTGAGCGAGGCGTAGGGGTTCTGGAAGACCATCTGGATGCCCAGCAATTCGGCAGGGCGCCGACGGAATCCCAGGGGCCGCACCGGGGTGGACTCGAAGGTGATGGTGCCCTCCGAGGTCTTCTCCAGGCCGCAGATCAGCTTCGCCAGGGTCGATTTGCCGCAGCCGGACTCCCCCACCAGGCCCAGGACCTCGGATTCGGCCAGGTTCAGGGAGACGTCGTTGACGGCGCGGAAGCGCCCGCCGCCGTCCAGCTTGTACTCGCAGGCGACGTGGTCGACGGCGAGCACGGTGGGGCGCGTGGGCGCAGGGGCTGCCGGGCTCATCCGGCCACCTCCGTTCCTGGCAGGGATTCGATGAGTGAGCGGGTGTAGTCGTGCTGCGGATTCACGATCACCGAGTGCCGGTCGCCGGTCTCCACGACCCGTCCGTTCTGCATCACGACGATGGTGTCCGCGACCGAGGACAGCACGCCGAAGTCGTGGGTCACCAGCAGCACGGCCAGTTCGAGGTCGTCGCACAGATCGCGCAGCAGGCGCAGGATCCCGGCTTGGACGGTGACGTCGAGCGCTGTGGTCGGTTCGTCGGCGATGAGCACCCGGGGTTCGCAGATCACCGCCGAGGCGAAGGCGATGCGCTGCAGCTGTCCGCCGGAGAACTGGTGCGGGTACTTCTTGACCGCGCCCTCCGGGTCGGGGACCCGGGTCTTGGCCAGGATCTCCACTGCGCGGGCGAGTGCTTCCCTCTTCCCCATCTTCCGATGGTGCCGCAGGTGGTCGGTCAGCTGGGCGCCCACCGAGAGCATCGGGTGGAAGGCCGAGGACGGGTCCTGGAAGACCATCGCCAGGGAAGTCCCGCGCAGCGCATTGTGTGCCTTGGGGCTCAACCCCACCAGTTCGCGGCCTTCGAAGTCGATGCTGCCGGACAGCCTGGCGCCGGCCGGGGACAGCCCCATGATGGCCATACCGGTCTGGGTCTTGCCCGAACCCGAGGCCCCGGCGACGCCGGTGATCTTCCCGGCTTCCAGCGTGAAGGACACATCGTGCAGGATGTGGTTCTCGTTCTTGCCCTGGCCGACGACCAGGTTGAGATCCCGCAGGGTGACGACACTCATCCGTTGGCTCCTTCCACCTGTTTGGCGGTTCGGGGGTCCAGCGCGTCGCGCAGGCTGTCGCCCAGGAAGTTGAAGGCCATGACGACCGTCAGAATGCAGATGCCGGGGAACAGTGCGATCCACCAGGCGTTGAATTGCGATACGCCCTCGCTGATCATCGCACCCCAGTCGGGTGCCGGAGGCACCACGCCCAGGGACAGGAAGGACAGGCCTGCCATCGTCAGGATCGCCTCGCCCACACCCAGGGTCGCCAGCACCACGACGGGTGAGACCACATTGGGAGTGATGTCGCGGAACAGCGACTTCCAGGGGCTGAAGCCCAGCAGGCGGCCGGCGACCACGTATTCGCTGTTGCGCGCGGTCATGACCAGGGCTCGCGTGGTCCTGGCGTACTGCGGCCAGGACACGATGAGGATCGCGATGATCGCGTTCTTCAGACCGGGCCCCAGCGCCGCGGCGATGACCATGGCCAGGATGATCGTCGGGAAGGCGAAGACCAGGTCGGCGATGCGCATGATGACCTCGTCCACGGCCTTGCCGAAGTATCCGGCGATGGCGCCGAGCACGGAGCCGATGATGGCCGAACACAGCACGACGAAGATCGCGGCAGGCAGGGTGGTGCGCGCGGAGACGATGATGCGCGAGAGGACATCGCGGCCCAGGGTGTCGGTGCCCAGGGCATTGTCCCCACCCGGTGCCTGCAGACGGGTGAAGCTCTGCGCCAATGGGTCGAAGGGTGCCAGCAGCGGGGCGAGGACTGCGATCAGCAGCCACAGCACCAGGATGATCCCGCCGGTGACGCCCAGCGGGGTGCGCAGTGCCTGGGGAACCCGGAAGCGCCAGCGCTTGATGCCGAGCTCCACCGCCTCCTTGCTGCTGAGTTGACTGTGCGGGGCGCTCATCGGACCCTCACTCGGGGGTCGATGAGGCCGTAGATGACATCCACGATGAAGTTCACTCCGATGTAGACAATGCCGATGACCAGGCCGACGCCCATGATGACGGGCAGGTCCAGCGAGGTGGCGCCGCGATAGGCGAATTGGCCCAGACCGTTCCAGGCGAACACGGTTTCGGTCAGCACCGCCCCTGATAGCAGGGACCCGAAGGCCAGGCCCACCACGGTGATGATGGGCACCAGGGCACCGCGGAAGATATAGCTGAAGACCACGGTGCGCCCCGGCAGGCCCTTGGCCTTGGCCGCGGTGACGTAGTCCAGGTTCATCACGTCCAACACGCTGGAACGGCTGAAGCGGGTCAGCAGGCCGATGGTGAACAGGGCCAGCACGCAGGACGGCAGGACCAGATGGGACACCGCATTGGCGAAGGTGCTCAGCTGTCCGGCGAACAGGGCGTCCACCGTGTACAGGCCCGTTACCTTGGGCGGCGGAGTGACCCAGGGGTCCAGACGCCCGGCCCCGCTGACGATTCCGGCCTTGAACGACAGCAGATAGTAGGCGATCGTGGCGATCCAGAAGGTCGGAGCCGAGATCCCGATGAGGCTCAGCGCACGGATCACGTAGTCCAGAACCGTGTTCTGTTTAAGAGCCGCCAGCAGGCCCAGCAGCAGGCCGATGACGACCGCGATGACGATCGCGCCCAGGCCCAGTTCGATGGTCGCGGGGAACACGTTGCCGATCGAGTCCAGGACGGGCACCCTGGTCTGATTGGAGACGCCCAGGTCACCCCGGAGCAGATTGCCCAGGTAGGTGAAGTACTGGATCAGCAAGGGTTGGTCCAGGCCCAGATCCCGCCGCGTCTGTTCGACGATGGCGGGATCTGCTGCGGCCCGGTCCCCCAGGATCGCCTGGACGGGATCGGCGGGGACCAGGTTGGTCAGCAGGAAGGTCACGACGGTGACACCCCAGATGAGCAGTGCGCTGATGGCCAGGCGGATGAGAACGTAGCGCAGCAGCGGATGAAGCTTGGGCGGCTTGATCCGCTGCTGCGCGCCGGTGACGGCGACGGTCATACTGGTCGGTCCCCGCCTATTCGGCCTTGGCGAAGTCGAAGTCCGCATCCGCGTTGGACACGAACTTGGTGATCGACGAGCCGATCACCACGGTCTGCACGGGCTGGACCAGCGGAATGAACGGGCCGTTGGCAGTCGCCGATTCGAAGGCCTTCTGGTAGGCCGGACCACGGGCGTCGCCTGCGGTCTTGTTCGCCGCGTCGATCAGCTTCGTGGTGGCAGGATCGGCATCGCCGACCCAGCCGGCGCGTTCGGACACGGACTGGCCCGGGGTGAACACCAGGTAGTTCGTCGGATCGGGGAAGTCAGCGCCCCAGGTGCTGATACCCATGGGCTGCTTGCCGGACCGGAAGCCGTCGAGCTGGGTGGCGCTGGGTGCGGGTTTGAGCGACAGTTTGATGCCAGCTTCCTTCACCTGGGCCTGCACGGACTCAGCCAGCTGGGACAGGTTCAGCCCGTTGACGGTCTGATCGCTGCTGTAGTGGAAGGGGATCTCCTCGCCCTTGTACCCGGCCTTGCTCAGCAGTTCCTTCGCCTTTTCCACATCCCGGTTGGGCGCCTGGTCCTTCGGCACCGAGCCCACGAATTCGTTCGGGACGACGCTGGCCATGCGCTGCGCGCCCTCGCCGCCGAGTCCCACGACCTTGTCGTAGTCGACCGCGTAGCGCATCGCATCGCGGAAGTCCTTCTTGGAGGTGATATCGCTGACCTTGGAACTGTCATTGGCGAAGATGTAGATGCTCTTGGTCGACGGCAGGGATGCGACCTGGGCCTTGGACTGGTCCAGGGTCTTCACCTGGTCCGGACCCAGGTCGAAGGCGACCTGGGTCTGGCCGGACTGGATGTCGCTGAGCTGCGTATCGGCGGAGACGTTGTTGATGACGACTCGCTTGTATTTGGGAGCCGGGCCGTTGTAGTGCTCATTGGCCGCCAACACGACCTTGCTCTCCGCGTTGTAGCTTTCAACCTTGTAGGGGCCGGAGCCCTGCGAGTTGTTGTCCAGGAACTGTTCGGCCTTGTCCTTCTCGTCCGTCGTGCCGCCGTTGGCCTTGACCTCCTTGGCGTTGAGCACGCCCAGGTTGGAGTTCGGCAGGATGTAGGGCAGGGCAGGGTTCGGATCCTTGCTGGTCAGCGTGATCGTCTCATCATCGACCTTCTTGACCGTCACCCCGTCGAGGTAGAAGGAAGGATTGCCCTTGACGCCCTGCAGACGCTGGTAGCTGAAGACGATGTCGTCGACGGTCACCGGATCGCCATTGGAGAACTTGGCGTCCTTCTCCTTGAACTTAAGCGTGAGGACCTTGTTGTCCTTGGACATTGTGTACGAGCACAGGCCGTCGGTGGGCTTCTTGAGGTCGCCGTCGGGGAAGGTCAGCGCGGTCTGGTAGAGCGCGTCCTCAATCCGGGAACCGCTGAGCTCGAACTGCCGCGCCGGGTCGATGGTCTTGAGGTCGAAGGTCATTTCGGCGACCAAGGTGTCGCCGGCGGCGGAGCCTTCGTTCGAACCGCCACCGCTGCACGCGCCGAGGCTGACGGTCAAGCCGACGGCCACGGCCGCGGAGAGGATCATTGTGGGGAGACGTCGCATAACCGAACTTTCTTCAGCAATCAGTGGGACTCGTTACATTATGTACGATGCCTCACAGATTTCTGAAATCCGGCTGAACCCCGGCGGTCCTCGGTTGCGTCCCGTTCACAAACCCGCCGCGGCGAATGCCCTGGCGTAGATCTCGCGCAGCACAGCCTGCTTGCGCGCGTTGTACTCCATGACGACCTCGCCGGCCGCGTTCGAGGTCCGAGCCGCGGCACGCTTCGCCGTCGCGTAGAGGTCCCGGTCGGCAGGCTCGCGCCGCAGGTGGTCGCGGAAGATCCGGTGCCGCCATGGCTCCGGGGAATCCGGGCCGAAGACGTGCAGATTCGCGCGTATCGCCTTGGCATCCGAACCGCCTGGCTCCGATGCACAGGACTCCGCCGCCCCCGGCTCGAACCGCAGGCACCGGTGCTCGTACCACCAGGGTTCGCGCACGGTCAGGATGAACCCGGCCGCCTCCAGCCCCGGCAGCCACGCATCCTCCGCGGCAGGGTCGGCCACGATCAGGTCCATGTCGATCACCGGTTTGGCGGCCAGCCCCGGCACCGAGGTCGATCCCACGTGCTGCAGCGCCAGCACCCGGGCGCCCAGGACCCCGGCGATCCGCGCGGCCAGCGCTTCGTAGTGTGCAGGCCACACGGGGTCGTACTCGTCCACCGCGATGGGTGCCACTACCGGCTCCACCACCCACGGCGAGGCGCCCGCGGGCGGCGCATCGTCACCGAAGGTCACGATGTCGCGCGCCCGGGGCATCGGATCACCGCCCGATGCTCTTCAGGAAGGCCGCGGCACCCAGGGCGATATCGGCCTCGGCTGCCACCGCGATCGGCAGGCAGGCCTCGTCCACGTCGAAGTCCTCGGTGTGGTGGCCCCACGGGGTGTCCATCCCGACCTGCACATAGGTCTCCAGGCCACCGCGCTCGGCCACGCGCTTCATCATCGCCGTCGCGTCCTCGGAACCGGAGCCGCCGCCGGAGTCCTTGACGTTCTTGACCCCCGCGGTGTGTGCGAAGGCCTCGTGCACGTACGGCAGCAGCTCCGGGGTCGGCAGTGCGGTGTCGGCCTTGCCCGTGATCGTCAGTTCGTAGTCGACGTCGTACATCCGCGCGGCGCCGGCCACGACGTCCTGCGCGCGGGCGAACATGAAATCGTTGATGTCCGAGGACGCGCCCCGGCACTCCGCCCGGAGCACGGCCTTGCGCGGGACCACATTGCGACCCTCGCCCGCGACGAAGGTGCCGACGTTGATCCGGCTGGCACCCGCGGAATGGCGCTGGATCGCGTGCAGGTTCAGCGTGGCCGAGGCCGCCGCCAGCAACGCGTTCTTGCCCTTCTCCGGGTCACCGCCGGCATGCGCGCCGACCCCGGAGAACTCCACGTCGAACTTCGTGCTGGCCAGGTACTTGTCCGCGCCCGTGCACACATTGCCCAGACCCTCGCCGGCGCCCACGTGGGTGGCCAGGAACAGGTCGACATCGTCGAACCAGCCCTTGGCGACGATCGAATGCGATCCGCGCACGCCCTCCTCGGCCGGCTGGAAGATGATCTTCACCGTGCCGGTGAGTTCCTCCTTGTGCTCGGTCAGCACCGTCGCCAGACCCAGGCCGATCGCGGCGTGCCCGTCGTGGCCACAGCCGTGCATGGCCCCGGCGTTGACCGAGGCGAAGCCCTCGGCGGTGGGCCGGTGCTCGTTCGAGGGGTTCTCGTTGAGGTCATTGGAGTCGATGTCCACGCGGAAGCACACGACCGGGCCGGGCCGACCGGTGTTCAGAGTGCCCAGCACACCGGTGAAGCCATCGCCCATGGCCTCGACCAGTTCGGGGTCCCCGCCCTGGGCCACGGCGCGCTCGCGGGCCGCTGCCAGGACCTCGGCGGTGGGCACGCCCAGGCGCTCATCGGCGACGTGCAGTTCCGGACCGTAGACCGTGTCCCAGCCCAAAGCGCGCAATACGTGGATGATCTTCGAGGTAGTGCGGAACTCCGTCCACCCCGGCTCCGCGTACTTGTGGAAGTCACGCCTCCACGCTGTCAGCTGTTCGGTGAGTTCGGGCGTGAGTTCCATCTGTTCCTCCAGGTCGGGACGGTGTCCGCATCATGGTGTTCGCGTTCACACCCAATCTACCCGGCAGGTCCATGGTACCCGCGTGCGGGCCCACCCGGCGGGGGCGGACGAGGCCAGGTGTTGAAGAGCGGCTGGCGGCCCTCAGCCGGGCGCCGACCACTCTGTTCTCGCCCCACCACCGAATTCAGATCGACCCAGACCACATCCCCCTTGTCCGCGAGAGCCACGAGATATTCCAGCTGTTCGCCCACGGTGCGGTGCTGCGCCGCCGCCTGCGGCTTCAGCCTGTCCCTCGCCTCACTGCCGACCTCGACCGTGCGCAGGTCCTATGGGGATCGGTCAGTGCGACTAGGCTACCCCCATGTCCACCGCACAGCCGCGCAACGATGCCGCCCGGCGCGCACGCACAATATTCTTCTGCCTGGCCATCGTGGGCATTCCAGTCACGGTCGTCTCGTGGACCTGGTACGGCCTGGCCCAATTCGAGGAGCAGTCCGAACAGTCCAAGGCCCTGGACGCCGGAACGACAATGGCCGGCACGGGAGAATTGATGGGCGGGGTCCCACTGATCTTCGTACACATCGTCGGGCTACTTGCACTGGGCCTATTCGGACGGTTGGGGTGGAGCACAAAGGGCATACGGAGGGGAGTTGCGGCCGTGGCGATTGTCAGCCTCATCGGCATCCTGGCCGCGGAGCTGTTCTTCGGCGGCAGGCTCTTCTCCTACGGCGCACGCAACGTCCAACCCTGACTAGGGTTCGGGCGGCACAGCACCGTCAGGACCGGTGGTCCGGGCCCCCGGTATGTACCTTCCACAGGTATTGCGCGATCCGGGCGACCCGCTCGTCGGGGTCCGAGCACAGCCGGTCAACCTCGACCGCGCACAGCTCCCAGGGGAGTTCGCCCAGGGCCTGCACCAGGCGCAGACGGGACTCCGGCCTGGCGCTCGCACCCTCGATCCGCCCGGCCAACCGATCCACCAGGCCGGGTTCGGCCACGGCCAAGCCGGCCAAGACCTCGCCGGCCTCCACATCGGCGATGCCACGTTCGATCGCGTCGAGCAACGCCTCACCCGCTGCGCCATCGCCCAGCCCGCCCAGGATCACCGCTGCCCGCGCGGCCACCCTGGCATCGGCGTCGGCCAGGCACTCCCGCAGGGTCCGGCGGGCAAGCTGTGCCGATTCCGCCGATTCGGTCTGCCCCAGAGCCACCAGCGAGCGCAGGCGGCGGGTCCTCCCCCGCCCGGCGGCACCCCTGGTCGATCCGGTCCCTGTGACCTCACCACCCCGCAGCGCCGTCGCGGCCAGCAGCGCCGTCGCGGCACCGTCCAGCGACTCCTGCCGCGCGGCCCACAGTAGAGCACCGGCCGCATTGTCATCGGGCTCATCCAGATAGGCCCGCACCAGTTCGACGCCCGAATCGGGCGGGTTCCCCGCCGCGGGGCCTACCCGCAGAGCCGCGTCCTGCCTGGCCCTGGAGGTGCCGTGGCGCAGGGTCGTCACCAGTTCCAGTGCCGCCAGCAGCTCGCCCGTCGTGTCCGATGCCCGCAGCGTGGACGACAGGCCGTCCAGAAGATCGACCAGCCTCTCCGCCTCCTCGATCCGCCGCTGCAGATCATCGCGCAGCCCGGAGATCGCGGCGGCAGGATCGAAGTCGGGGTCGTCCAACGCGGTGCCGACCTCGGCCAGGCCCAGCCCCAGCGAGCGCAGCGCCTCGATGTGCATGAGCCTGGTGATATCGGCCTCCGTGTACTCACGGTAACCCGCCGAGGTGCGCCGGCCCGGGTGCAGCAGGCCCATGCGGTCGTAATGGCGCAGCATCCGCACGCTCACCCCCGAGGCACGGGCCAGTTGTCCGATCAGCACGGCTGCCCGCCGGGTTCGGTCACGTCCGGATCGGCCGTGACCTCGTGCCCATCTCCGGATCCGACGCCGGGTTCGAACCCGCTCAGGGCACGCACCCGTCGGGCCTCGGCGAGGTCGGGGGCGAAGGCGGCGTCGGGATCGTCGAACAGCCGCAGGATCGCCATGGCATGGGCCACCCGCTGCTCCGCGAATCTGCACGGGGAGTGCTCAGCGGCCCGAGCAGCGGGCCCGCCGACCGGACCGCCGGCTCCGTCCGCGGCCCCGCCGGCCGACACGATCCCTTCCAGGACAGAACGAACGCTCTCCCCCAGGTCTAGGTGGACCCGCGCCAGACTCAACCACGTCTCCCGCCCGCCACGGCCCAGCTGGGACGTCAGGCGCTGGGCCAGGGAGGCCTCGGCGCCGGCGGGGACGAGCTTCGCCGCAGCCCGCCAGGCGGTGCGGGCCAGGGTGTCGTCGGGATCGGCGAACATCGCGTCGGTGATGGCGGGCCAGCCACGGATGTCCCCGATCTTGGACAGGGTGTGCAGCGCCTGGGCCACGGCCTGCACGGAACCGGATGCCCTGGTCCCCTGCCTGTTCCCCCGATAGCCGGCGAGGATCCGCAGCAGCTCGGGCACCGTGAGCTCGGCGGGCAGCCGGGTGATCGCCCAGGTGAGCATGTCGCGGACGAAGAAGTCCGGTTCCACCGCGCAGCGCTCCACCAGCACGGGCAGCAGTCCGGGATCCGGGGTGCTGCCTGCGGCCAGGGCCGCCTGCAACCGGGTGCTGGAGCTGTGCGCTGCCAGTCCCGCGGCCAGATTGCGCACGTGTTCTCTCGTGGTCGGCATGTCCTCGGTGTTCATGCCTTAAGACTGAACCCTGTCACAGTGTCAGGGTCAAGGGGTGGGTCGTGGTGTCTGCAGGGTCGGTCGTGGTTCCGGCTTGGAGTCGTCCCTTCACAACGACGATCCCAAGCCGGAACCACGACGGACTCACGGGAAACCACGACTCAGAACCGGGACCACGACGGACTCACAACTCGCGGCCCCGCGCCGCCTACCGGTGCAGCACCCAGCTGGCCAGTTTGTTGCCCACGAACTGCGCCAGCTGGACCAGCACGATGATGATGACCACCGTGACCAGGGTGACCTGCCAATCGAACTGCTGGTAGCCGTAGGTGATCGCGAAGTCACCGATACCGCCGCCACCCACAACGCCCACCATCGCGGACATGTCGACCACCGCGATGAGCATGAAGGTGTAGCCCAGGATCAGCGGGGCCAGGGCCTCGGGCACCACCACGCCGAACAGCGTGCGCAACCGGCCGGCCCCGCAGGCGCGCGCGGCCTCGACGATCCCGGGGTCCACCGCCACCAGGTTCTGTTCGACCACCCGGCCGATCACCACCGAGGCCATGAGCACCATCGGCACGATCGCCGCGGAGGTGCCGATGGTCGTGCCGACCACCAGCATGGTCAGCGGCCCCACCGCGGTGATGAAGATGATGAAGGGGATGGGGCGGATGATGTTGACCAGGAAGTTCAGGATCTGGAAGACCGCCGGCTGTTCCAGCAGATTGCCGGGCCGGGTGGCGTAGAGGGCCGCTCCGATCAGCAGACCGACGATGCCCGAGGCGATGATCGTCACGAGCACCATGATGAAGGTCTGCCCCAGCGATTCCAGCAGCACGGGGCTCAGCAGTGACCAGTCGGTTTTCATCGTGTCTCTCCGTTCGTCTCGGGCTTCGGTTCGGCTGTGGCCGGGGCCCCTGTCGCGCGTGCGGGCCCGGCCTCGCCGGCGGCCCCGGACCCGCCGGCGGCATCTGTCCCGTCGAGGAATTCGACCTGGGCGTGTGCACCGATGTCCACGGCTGCGGCCTCGATGTCCGCGGGCCCGCCGGTCAGCTCGAAGACGAGCGTGCCCACGGTGGAATCGCTGACCTCGGTCAGCCCGCCGAAGACCAGCCCGTACTCCACGTCGTATTTCTGGAACAGCCGGCCCGTGGCGTCCGAGGACAGCCGGTCGGTGATCCGCACGGCCAGCAGCCGGCCGCGGTGGTTCGCGCGCAGCCGCTGCAGCGACTCCCCCGTGGGCACCGAGGGGATCGCCGTGGACACGAAGCGCTTGGTGACCTCGGCCTGTGGATCGGCGAAGACCCGGTAGGTGGGGCCCGATTCCACGACCCGACCGGCCTGCAGGATCGCCACATCGGTGCACAGGTCCTTCACCACCGCCATCTCGTGGGTGATGACGACGATCGTGGTGCCGAAGCGGCGGTTGATCTCCCGCAGCAGGGCCAGAACCTCGGTCGTGGTGTCAGGGTCGAGGGCGCTGGTCGCCTCGTCTGCCAGCAGGATGTCGGGCTGATTGGCCAGTGCCCTGGCGATGCCCACCCGCTGTTTCTGCCCGCCGGACAGCTGGCCGGGGCGCATCCTGGCACGGTCGGACAGGCCCACGAACTGCAGCAGTTCGGCCACCCGCTCCTTGATCTTCGCCTTCGGCACGCCCGCCACGCGCAGCGGATAGGCGACATTGTCGGCCACCGTGCGCGAGGAGAACAGGTTGAAGTGCTGGAAGACCATGCCGATGCGCGAGCGCACAGGACCCAGCTGGTTCTCCGTGAGCGTGGTCAGGTCCGTCCCGTCGACGATCACCTGTCCGGCGGTGGGCCGCTCAAGGGCGTTGATGAGACGGACCAGGCTGGACTTGCCCGCGCCGGAGTACCCGACGATGCCCAGCACCGATCCCCGCGGCACGTCGAGGCTGATGCCGTCGACTGCACGCACCTCTGGCTGCTTCGCGGCTTTGCGCGCCGGATAGACCTTCTCCACGTCCACGAACCGGATATGGGGTTCTCGAGTGACACTGTTCATGGCCACACCGTAGGCAGATCAACACTCTGACCTGGGCCTTCACCGTCATATACGAGATCACAGCGCGTCATCGGACGTCATTTTCGAACACCTGGCGCAACACTTCGTCACGCCCGGCACCCCACCCTGACTTTTATGACAGCCCGGTCCGAATTATCCCCGCATCGGCATAGTGTCCAGTCCCAGAACAGCCGTCCAAGCACCTACCGAAACGAGATCCGCTATGAGCATCCGCAAGAACCACACGACGTCCCCGGCGAAGCCCCGCAGCAAGAACCGGACCCCCACCCGCCTGGCCCTGGGCACGGTGGCCGCCGGCCTGGCCCTGGCATTGAGCGCCTGCGGTGGCGCGGCGAAGGCCAATGACGATTCGAAGGTCGTCATCGGCACGGATTCGGGCTCGGAGGAGTACTTCCAGCTGCTCAAGTCCAAGCTCAAGGACGAGGGCATCGACCTGGAGGTGAAGAACTTCACCGACGGGGTGCAGATCAACAACGCCACACAGAACGGCGACGTCGACATCAACCTGTTCCAGCACATCGCCTTCCTGTCCCAGTTCAACGTCAAGAACGGCGGGGACCTGGTCCCGGTGGGCGCGACCGCGGTCTACCCGCTGCCGTTGTACTCGAAGAAGTACAGCAACCTGGACCAGCTGCCCAAGGACGCGACGATCGCCCTGCCCAGCAACCCCACCAACCAGGCCAGAGCCCTGCTGAACCTGCAGGCGGCGGGCCTGCTCAAGCTCAAGGGTGGCGGTAATTCCCTGTCCACCCCTGCACAGATCGAATCGAGCAGCCTGAAGATCAAGCCGGTCGACACCAATCAGACCGTCAACGCCCTGGCCGGCGGCGCGGATGCCGCGGTCGTGAACAACACCCAAGCGCAGAAGGGCGGGCTGACCTCCGATCAGATCATCTACCAGGAGGATCTGGGCTCGCACGTGGGCGACGCCTATATCAACGCCTTCGTCGTCAAGGCCGAGAACAAGGACGATGAGCGCTGGAAGAAGATCACCGACGCCTACCATTCGCCCGAGATCGAGGAATCCGTGCGCAAGCTCAACGGCGGGGCGCTCGAGTTCAAGGCCGACTGGACCCAGGAGAAGCTCCAGAAGCTGCTCGACCACGAGGAAGAGGTCGCCAAGCAGGGCTGAGGCACCCGCCTCGGCGGGAGTTCAGCGGGGGTCGAGGTGGTCGCGCAGCCGGTACTCCGCGATCCGGACATCGCCCGAGCTCTCGCGCACGACCTCGGCCACCCGGTCCAGGATCCGCCCGGCCGGAGTCCATTTGGCCCCGCCGGCAGCCTGTACCCGGCCACGCTGCGTGCGCAGTTCCGGGGCCGAGGCCTGGGGGTAGGCGGTACGCAGGTGCCGGGAGAAGTCCCGCACCCAGGCAAACGTCGCCTCCCCGCGCTTGGCCTGACCGTGGGCGATCGCGTCGAGCGCGTCGGCCCACGGATTGCTCAACGGACGGCGCTTGACCGCGGCATCGCGGAAGGCCGTGCGCAGGTCGGTGAAACCGGCCGGCCGCAGCTCCAGCCGGGCCCTGTTGAGTTCGGGATCCGGCCGGAACACGCAGGCATCGCAGCCGGCACGGCAGGTCTCGAAGGACTGCCAGACCCGTGCCCGGGCGAAGCTCGCGGCCTGCCCGGCATCGGTCCTGGTCGGTTCGAGCCCGCAGCCGTAGTCCTCGAGGAACTCCCTGATGTGTCGATGCCAGTCCGGGGGCGCGGCCGCGAAAAGTTCGGGGAACAGATCACGGACGTGGGCCCGCGGCTGTACCCTGCGGTGTTCGATGATGAGGAAGCGGGCGCGTTCGGCGATGAGCGCACCCACCGCCACGCGTTCGGTCATCGCGCGCACGAAGTCGTCCGGGATCTCCTCGGCCGGAGACACGCCATAGAACACTGTGCGACGTCCCCTCAGACCCCGAAAGCCCAGATCAGCGTCCGGGCCCGGGTCCCGTCCCACCAGGCGGCGTCGTGCCCACCTCGGAACTCGTGGTATTCGGTCTCGAACCCGGCGGCGACGATGGTCTGGTGCAGCCAGCGGTTGGCCAGGATCTGCCAGGCGTGGGCCGGCGGCGGGCCCAGTTCCAGGTCCCCGCACTCCTGGTAGACCCGCACCCGCGGGGCGCCGGCCGCGGCCTCGGTGCCGGCGCGCCGGAACCGTTCGACCAGGAACAGCTCGGGCTCGCCCTGCCCCGCGCCCTGGCCGTGCTGGGCCCGCGGCACGCCGGGCAGCAGTTCCGCCTGACGCTGATACCAGGCCGAGGGCGAGTGCATGATCGCGTTGCCGAACAGATCGGGGCGGTCCAGGGCCGTGACGGCCGCACACAGGCCGCCCAGGCTCTTCCCACTGAGCGCAGCATCGGCCGGGTCGGTCGACAGATCGAAGCGCTCGCGCAACAGCGGCAGCAGTTCCTCCGCCAGGGCCCGGGTGAAGGAGTCGTTGGCGGTCAGTTCGCTGTCGCGCAGCCCGGCCTCGTCGACCAACACGATGGTCACCGGCCTGATCAGCTCCGCGGCCAACAGCGCATCGCGCAGGCGCGGTGCCGAATGATCGGGGACTCCGTCGAACAGCAACAGGTAGGGATGGGGGCCCGCGTACTCCGGCGGCGGTGGGGAGACCCAGACGGACCGGGAATTGCCCAGGATTGGGCTGTCGAAGGTCATCTCCTCCAGGCGCGGGGCCACCGGTGCGCCGGTCTCGACATCCGTGCGGACCTGCTCCAGCGCCTGCCGGACCACGGGCTCGAAGGACTGGGCCTGTGGCAGTTCGGCGATATGGCGGCCCAGCTTCGGATCGCCGATCTGGGCCACCCTGTTGTACACATCGTCGGCCAGCCAGGCGCTGCCGTCATCGGCCAGGTCGATGAGCGCATAGGTGAATCGCAGGTCCGCCGGCATCGTGATGGTCTGCACCCGCAGTTCGGTGCCGGGGATGTCGGTGAACACGCTGCGGGCAGGCAGGGCGCGATCGATCAGGGTCATCACGGTCGTCTGGGTCTGACCCGAGGCCGCCCTGGTCCCCGGGTCCACCGCGCGGCTGCGCACCTTGGCCGGGATATCGGAGTGCGGCACCGCCAGATCGCGCACGAAGGTGACATTGACCAGCGGCGCTTGGCCCCCGGCGATGCGAGCCGCCGGGTCCGGGTCCTTGACGGGGTCGATCAGCGGGGTGCCGACCTCGCGCAGGTGGGCGCGGAAGTCGTACGGGCTCATCAGCCCGTCCACTAGGGCGCGCACGGCGGCATTGGGATGGGCCGCGGCTGGGGCCTCGATCATGGAACTCCTTGTGGCGCCCAGACGGCGCAGACGACAGTACTAAGGTCACCCTACCCTATTGGGCATGGCCGGGCCAGGAGCTTGTTAGGCTTGATGCCACCATGGACAAAGAAGCATTCACCTTGCGCCCCGGCGAAACGATCCTGCACTCCGGCCGGGCGAACGTGCAGCGCGGGATCGACCATTCCGCCGGCGACCTGGTGCTGACGAACCAGCGCCTGCACTTCACGCCACACGTCTACAAGGCGAAGTCGAACCCGGTCGTCGAGATCCCGCTGCAGCGGATCACCGCGGTCGAACACGCCACGACCAAGGCGTTCGGCTTCATCCCCCTGGTGGCCAACGCACTGCTCATCCACCAGGATGCCGGCGGCACCGACGGCGCGAGCGGCTCGGGTGGCGCCAAGGGCTCGGGCGGCGCCAAGGGGTCGGGCGGCACCGACAGGCCCTACCGGATCCTGCTGGACAAGCGAAAGGTCTGGGAGGACCTGATAGAGAAAGCACGCGCAGCGCTGTAACCGCGCGCAGCGTTGTAATAGTGATGCGCCTCATAGACCCGGCCTCGGCAGCGAACATATAATTACATACTGATACGTGCATATCACGCGGGTCCACATCCCGCTCCACGGCTCGAAAGGGAGGCGGCATGCACGAACACGATCCCCACGCCGAAAACGACGGGGCCGGCACCGGCGCACCCGGCCACCACGGCCACGGCGGGCTGGGCCACGATCACGGCGGCGCGCACGGCCCCGGCGGCGCGGCCTCGCACGTCCGGCTGCTCATCGCCTTCTCCATCACGGCGCTCGTCTTCCTGGCCGAACTGGTCACCGGACTCGTCTCCGGCTCCCTGGCCCTGCTGACCGATGCCGGGCACATGGCCGCCGATGTGATCGGCCTGGGCATGGCGGTGTTCGCCGCGAACATCGTGCGCCGTCCGCGCACGGACACCCACACCTGGGGCTGGGCCAGGGTCGAGGTCCTCGTCGCCGGCGCCCAGGCCACCCTGCTCATGATGGTGGGCCTCTACGGCGTCTACGAGGGAATATCCCGCCTGTTCCACCCCGCCGAGGTGCACTCACAGGGAGTGCTCGTGGTGGGGATCGTGGGCCTGCTGGCCAATATCGTCAGCGCCCTGGTGCTGTTCGGCGCCAGGGACGGCAGCCTCAACCTGCGCGCGGCCTTCCTCGAGGTGATGGCCGACGGGTTGGGATCGGTGGCCGTCATCATATCGGCCATCATCGTCTGGTCCACCGGCTGGGAGTACGCGGATTCCCTGGCCGGCCTGCTCATCGCCATCGTCATCGTGCCCCGTGCCTGGGCCCTGCTGCGCCGGGTATACGGCATCCTGGTCGAAGAGGCCCCGCCCGAACTCGACCTGCGCGAAATCATCGAACACATCGAGGGGATCGACCAGGTGATGGCCGTCCACGACGTCCACCTGACGCGCGTGGGCTCATCCCTGCCGGTCCTGTCCGCCCATGTCACGCTGCGCAACCACTGCTTCCACGACGGCAGCACCCTGGAGATCCTCACCCGGATCCAGGACTGCCTCAAGGAGCACTTCCCGCTGGCCATCGAACACACGACGATCCAGTTCGACAGCGTCCGCGGCGCCCAGGAGGAGACCCTCAAACACGGGCAGTGAGACGCGGGTGCGCGCAGCACTCCCCGCCGCTCGGCCCGCGCGGGTCCTCCCGTCGCAGGCCCGGCGACCGGGGCCCTACCGCTTGTTCGAGGTGAACAGCGCGCGGATCAGGAAGTAGACGATCACTGCCACGCCCACCACGATCACGCCCTTGAAGGCCAGGCGCATGAGCGAGAAGATCGCGCCCACCAGCCACCAGGCGATGACAAGGGCCAGGATCGCGCCGATGATGCTCCACAGGTTCTTCATGCCCCCAGCCTACGGGGCGAAGCTGAGCGGCGCCTCGGCCAGGACGGTGACCATGCCGCCCACCCGGGCCTCGGCGCCGGCCAGGGCCGCGACCTCGGCGAGGACGAAATCGCGCATCGCGGCCGCCGCGAACCCCGCGCCCACGCCGGCGCGCGCCCCCAGGTTCACGGTGCGCTCCAGGGGCGGCTCGACGACCCTGGCGTGGTGCAGTTCGGGGTGGCCGGCGACCACCATCGCCGGCACCACCGCGATCCCCAGCCCGCGCGCCACAAAGCGCAGCACGGCGTCCATCTCCGCGCCCTCGACGGCGATCCGGGGCACCAGGCCCGCCGCGGCGAAGGCCGCATCGGTGGCCTGGCGCAGGTCGTAGCCGCGGGAGAACGCGACCTGGGGCAGGGCCGCCACCTGTGCCAGGGACAACTCCTCCGGCAGCGCGCGGTGGCCGATGACCACCAGCCGCTCGTGCAGCAGCGGGGTCAGCTCCACCTGCGCCGAGGCCGCCCCCACCCAAGTGTGGGCGGCGCCCTCTCCGGACGGCCCGGATCCGGCCCGGGCGCCCATGCCCTCCCGGGTGACGATGAGCGCCAGGTCCAGCTCCCCCGATTCGAGCCGCTCGGACAGAACATGGGAACCGGCTTCCATGATCTCCAGGTCCACCCCGGGGTGGCGGGCGCGGAAGCCGGCCAGGACCTCGGCGACCAGGGAGACGCACAGGGTGGGCGGGGCGCCCAGGCGCACGCGGCCACGGCTCAGCCCGGCCAGTTCCGCGATCGTCAGGCGCGCGGTGTCCGCGTCCGCAATCATCCGGGTGGCGATCGGCAGCAGTTCGACGCCGGCGGCGGTCAGCCGGGCGCCGGCGTGGTCGCGCTCGAACAGCGGGGCGCCCAGGTCGCGCTCCAGCGCGGCCACCTGCCGGGTGATGGTCGGCTGGGTGGTCACGAGCTCCTCGGCCGCGCGGGTGAAATTGCCCAGCCGGGCGATCGACAGGAACGTCTGCAGATGGGAAATGTTCATGCGTCCCCCGAATGGACTCCATAGAAAAAAATCATTGGCAGAATACAGCCTAACCTAACTATGGTTGCCCCTATGACGAATGCAGCCTCACAGAGCACATCCCACAGCGCCCCTCGCACCAGCCACCACAACGGCCCCGCCACCGGCGGCGAGCGCCTCATGACCACCGGCGTGCTGGTCATCGGAACCGGTGGCGCGGGCCTGCGCGCAGCCATCGAACTGGCCGAACGCGGCATCCAGGTGCTGGCCGTCGGCAAGCGGCGCAAGCACGATGCGCACACCACCCTGGCGGCCGGCGGCATCAACGCGGCCCTGGCCACCATGGACCCGGAGGACTCCTGGCAGCAGCACGCCGCCGACACCCTGCGCGAATCCTATTTCCTGGCCGACCCGCGGATCGTCGAGGTCGTCACCAAGAACGCCGCCCGCGGCATCGAGGACCTGGAGCGCTGGGGCATGCCGTTCGCCCGCGAGGCCGACGGCCGGATCAGCCAGCGCTTCTTCGGGGCGCACAAGTACCGCCGCACCTGCTACGCCGGGGACTACACGGGCCTGGAGATCCAGCGCACCCTGATGCACCGCGCGGCCGAACTCGATGTGCCGATCATCGACACCGTCTACATCACCCGGCTGCTGACCGCCGATGGCAAGATCTTCGGCGCCTACGGCTTCGACGTGGTCGACGGCACCCCCGTACAGATCCACGCCGATGCCGTCATCCTGGCAGCCGGCGGCCACAACCGGATCTGGCGGCGCACCTCGAGCCGCCGCGATGAGAACACCGGCGATTCCTTCCGCCTGGCGGCCCTGGCCGGCGGCAAGATCCGCGACGCCGAGCTCGTGCAGTTCCATCCCTCGGGCATTCTGGAGCCCGAGGACGCCGCCGGCACCCTGGTCTCCGAGGCCGCCCGCGGCGAGGGCGGGATTCTGACGAACGCACTGGGCGAACGCTATATGTCCAAGTACGACCCCGAGCGCATGGAGCTGTCCACCCGCGACCGGGTGGCCCTGGCCGGGTACACGGAGATCGCCGAGGGCCGCGGGACCGAGAACGGCGGCGTCTACCTGGACGTCTCGCACCTGCCGCGCGAGGTCATCATGGAGAAGCTGCCGCGCGTCTACCGCACGATGATCGACCTGCAGATGCTCGACATCACGACGACCAAGATCGAGATCGCGCCCACCGCGCACTATTCGATGGGCGGCGTCTGGGTCACCGCAGAGGAGCACTCCACCGGGGTCGACGGCCTCTACGCGATCGGCGAGGCCTCCTCCGGGGTGCACGGTGCGAACCGACTGGGCGGGAATTCGCTGATCGAACTGCTGGTCTACGGACGCATCACCGGTGAGGCCGCGGCGGAGTACGCGCTGAACAATCTGAGCGTGACCCGCGACCTGGCCGCCGTGGACGAGGCCAGGGCCGAGATGTCCGCGCTGCTGGAGTCGACCGGCACGGAGTCCGCGCGCAAACTGCAGCGCGAGATCCGCGATCTGATGACCGAGCACGCCGGCGTGGTCCGCTCCGAGGACAGCCTGCGCGAGGGCCTGGCGAAACTGGCCGACATCGCCGAACGCGAGAAGCACGTGTCTGCACATCCCGACATCGCGGGCTTCGACGATCTGGCCCACGCCTTCGACCTCAAGGGGTCGCTGCTGGCCGCGCGCGCCACCCTGGAGTGCGCAATCGAGCGCCGCGAGACCCGTGGCTGCCACAACCGCTCGGACTACCCGGAGATGGATCCGGCACTCAAGGGCAACTTCATCTGGACCCCGGACGGCGGGGTGACCTTCGAGACCCTGCCGGAGCCGGATGAGGAGATCGCCCGCCTGGCCGCCGAGGACATGGACGACTCCCCCAAGGGCAAACTGGTCGAATAGTCCGAGCCCACTCCCTACTTCGAGTTCCACTACTTGACGAACTGTCGAAAAAACGCGCTTTCAGGCTGAAATTCGACATTTCGTCAAGTAGTGGAACTTTGGGCTGGGACCGGGGCTGGGGCGCTGGTGCTCAGGCCAGTTCCGGGGTGTCCCACAGGTTCAGCTGCACGCCGATGCCCTGTTCGATCGCATTGCGGTAGACCACCGAGGCCCAGGCGACGTCCTCGACGGGCATGCCGCCCACCGAGTACAGCACGATCTCCTCTGCGGACTTCCGGCCCGGTGCCTGACCGGTGACGACCGCGCCCATGTCCTCGATATCGGTCCGCGCCAGCTTGCCCTCGGCCACCAGGTCGGTGAAGCGGCAGCCCAGGATCGGAATGTAGCGGTGGGTGGGCGCGGGGTTCTCATCCGCCCAGGCCTCGTAGAGTCCGTAGTTGTCGACGACCTTGCGGACCTCGGGCGCTTCCATCCCCGCATCGATATTGACCGCCGCCGGCATGGACAGGAAGGCCCCCGGCTTGACCCAGGCCCGTTCGACGGTGGGGTACTGGGCGGGATCGTTCGGCACGCCCGAGGCGCAGAAGGTGACGATATCGCTGTCGCGGACCACGGCCTCGAGGCTGTCGACCTCCTCGACGAGCAGCTGTGGGAAGTGCCGGCCGACCCAGGCGGTGAAGGCGTCCAGGCTGGCGCGGCCCCGGCCCAGGACCTTGACCGTCTCGATCCCGGGGCGCACCGCCATGAATGCCGCCAGGGAGGTCTTCGCCATGGTGCCCGGCCCCTGGATGCCCACCACCTTCGCGTCCTCGGGCGCGAAGTACTTGGCGCCCACGCCGGGGATCGCCCCGGTGCGGTAGGCCGACAGCAGGTTCGCGGACATGATGGCCAGGGGCGCACCGGTGTCCGCGTCGTTGAGCGTGAAGGTATGGATGGAGCGCGGCAGGCCCTTGTCCCGGTTGGCGATGTTCGAGCCGTACCATTTGACCCCGGCCTGGCCGAAGGATCCGCCCAGGTAGGCGGGCATCGCCATGAAGCGGCGGTCCGGGGTGGCCAGCGGCATGTCGGGGAATTCGGACTCCGCGGGGAAGAGCACCAACGCGCCGTGGGAGTCGTTGTTGTCCCCCGCCATCCGGTAGTCGCCGGTGTGCAGCAGGGCCAGAACCTCCTCCATGGTCTCGACGCAGCGCGGCATATCGGTCACGCCCGCGCGGATCATGTCCGGCTCGGACAGGTAGAGGAAGTCGATGGCCGTGTCCGACCTGGTCGCATCCTCGCTCGCCTGGTTCGGTGAGCTGCTCGTCATTTCGTCCCCATTTCAATCCCCGCTTCGGTCACGTGTCCTATATCTCATCCCAATGTGCCACACCCATGGTCCGTCTGGCAGATTTCAAGCACGTAAACCGCCCATTCATGGTAGAAATGGTGACACACACCACTCCACAAAAGGACTTCTCCATGCCCCTTGCCCAATCCGCGGATACCGCGGGCGTTCTGCAGCTGGCCAATATGCCCTTCCTGTGGGTCCTGGCCATCGCCGTGTTCGCCGTCATCATCGTCCAATCCACGATCTACATGACGGCCGTGCGGCGCAATGTCGCCGCCGCCGATATGACCAAGAAGGAGGCCAATACCGCCTTCCGCGCCGGAGCCGTATCCGCGATCGGCCCGTCGCTGGCCGTCGTGCTGGTCTCGATCGCGATCCTGCCGCTGTTCGGCACACCGCCGGTGCTGGTGCGCATCGGCCTGATCGGCTCCGCCGCGACCGAGGTCGCCGAGGCCACCGCGGCCGCCGGCACCATGGGCGCGGGGCTGGGCGGGGACGGCTGGAACGCCGACGTGTTCACCGTCGCCCTGTTCGCCATGAGCCTCTCGGGCGCCGGCTGGATGCTGGCCACGATGATCCTCACCCCGATCCTGTCGAAGGGTTCGGACAAGGTCGCCAAGGTCAATCCGGCACTCATGGCGATCATTCCCTCGGCCGCGCTGCTGGCCGCGTTCGCCACTCTGACCATGCAGGAACTGCCCAAGTCCGGCGTCCATGTGCTGGCCGTGGTGGTGTCCGCGATCGTGATGTCGATCTGCCTGCTCATCGCCAAGAAGTTCGAGGTGGCCTGGCTGCGCGAATGGGCGTTGGGCTTCTCCATCATGGCCGCCCTCATCGCCGCCGGCATCGCCACGGCCTGAGCACCACAGCCTGAAAGGACTGAAGAACCATGAGCATTTCAGCAACGCAGAAGTCGGCACTGGACCGGAACTTCACCCGCACCACGAACGTGTGGGGCAATATCACCCTGTTCACGGGCTTCCTGATCGCAACCTATATCCCCTTCCACGTCCTGTTCTTCACCGATGTGGACGTCTCCTGGGGCCAGATCATCGCGGGCTTCCTGGCCGCGGCCGCCGCCTTCGGGGTGTTCTGGGTCGTCGAGCCCATCACCTATTTCCCGATCCTGGGGCCGGCCGGCATGTACCAGGCGTTCATGATCGGCAATATCTCGAACAAGCTGCTGCCCGCTGCGATCGTCGCCCAGTCGACCATCAAGGCGACTCCGGGCACCCGCAAGGCCCAGTTCGCGGCGACCGCTGCGATCTGCGGTGCAGCGGTGATCCACGTGTCCTTCATGCTGGTGTTCGTCGGCATCCTGGGCTCCTGGGTCGTCTCCATTGTCCCGCCGGAGATCACCAAGGTCGCCCAGAACTACATCCTGCCGTCCATCCTGGGCGGGGTGCTGGTCCAGCTGATCGTGACGACGAAGAACCTGCGCGTGACGATCGCCGCCCTGGTGGTGGGCGCCGTGGTCGTCTTCGGCCTGATCCCGCTGCTGCCGGCATTCTTCTCCGGCTTCACCATCGCCATCGCGGTCATCATCACGTGCTTCGCCGCCTGGTTCACCCGCGACAAGAAGGTGCACGAGGGCGGGCACATGGAGGACGAGCTCTCCGGTCCCGGCATCAACTGAGGCCCGGGCCCGGCGGTCGGCGCACGGCTGCTCGCGGCGCGGCATCCGCTAAACACCACTCTGGCGCGGAAACTACCTGTTACAGCAGGTGGTTTCCGCGCCAGA
>NZ_JANIJZ010000025.1:0-30006 GCF_024580675.1 Brevibacterium sp. 50QC2O2 | reverse complement strand
TTGTGTGGGCTTGTAGTCACGGGTCATGAGTCCACGTGACCATGGGTATGGTCATGATGTGGTGAGACATGGTGGTCATGATGTTGTGAGACATCTGTGGTCACGATGTCCCGAGACTTCACAGCAGCGCTGCCGTGCGTTCGACTGCATGAACCGGCCACTCGATGAGGCCCTCCGCCATCGAATGACCCCGGCGTAGAATGGAAGGCGGAAATCCGCGGGAGTCCCGCGAGTGCTGCGCACACAGCACATGCAGCACGCAGCAGGACTGAGAGGGCGAAAGCCGACCGCTATACCTGATACGGATCATGCCGTCGTAGGAAGGACGTTCATGCGCATCATCGTCGCAGGCGCCGGGGTCGTGGGCCTCAGCATCGCCTGGGAGCTTCTCAATCGCGGACACCAGGTCACCGTCTGCGACGCCACCCCCGGCAACGGCGCCTCGCACGCCGCGGCCGGAATGTTGGCACCGGCGGCCGAAATGGTCTGGGGCGAGGACGAACTCGCCCCCATCATGGCCCGCGCCGCCCGCCTCTACCCCGATTTCGAGGCCTCGGTCCGCCTGGCCTCGGGCATCGACGCACACCGCAAGACCGAGGGCACCCTGGTGATCGGCGCGGAACGCTCCGACGCCCAGCGGATCTGGGAACTCATCGAGGCCCAGCGCGCCGCCGGCAACCCCACCGAACGACTGACCGGCTCCCAGGCGCGCCGCCTGGAGCCCGCCCTGGGCCCGCGGATCGTGGGCGGGGTGAGCCATCCGGGCGACCACCAGATCGACCCGCGCACCTATGCGGTCGCGCTGCAGGCGGCACTGCTGGCCAAGGGCGCGACCTTCGTGCGCGCGAATGTGGCCCGCGTAGTCGAGGCCCCCGCCGGGGGTTCGGCCACCGCGATCCTCGACGACGGGGACGCAGCACCGTCCGGTGCACTATCTGCCGGCGCGACAGCGCACCCCGAAACGGCCCCGTCCTCCCCCGCGACCGGTTACATCCACCCGGCGGCCGAACACCGGATCGGCGCCGAGGGCACCCGCCTCGAGGCCGATGAGATCATCCTGGCCACCGCCGTGTGGCAGGTCCCCGGAGTCGAAGAGCTCAACGTCCGCCCGCAGCGCGGCGATGTGATCCGCGTGCGCATTCCCGCCGGCCACCCGCCGCTGGTCTCACGAGTGGTCCGCGGCCAGGTCGCAGGCCGGCCGATCTACCTGGTGCCACGCTTCGACAACTCGCTGGTGATCGGCGCGACCACCCGCGAGGACGACCTCGAGGCACCCAGCACCGAGGGCGTCTGGCAGCTGCTCGACGACGCCCGCCGCATCGTGCCGGGCATCGTGGACACGACGATCGACGACGTGGTCGCGCGTTCGCGCCCCGGCACGCACGACGGCCTGCCGATCATCGGCCGGCTGGCGCCGGGCATCATCGCCTCGACCGGCTTCTCGCGCCACGGCATCCTGCTCAGCCCGTGGGGCGCGGCCGTCACCGCCGACGTCGCCGAGGCCGCGCTGCCCGATGGCGCGGGCACCCGGGCGCCACTGACCCCGGAGGAGCTGGCCGCGAGCGCGACGAGTTCGCTGTCGACGACGACCGGAGCCGAGGCTGCCGCGGCCCTGGCGGCCGACCCGCTGGCCACAGCACCGCTGCAGGCCTCGTCGGCGGCGCCGCAGGCCGAGCCCCTGCAGGCGGCACCGACCCGGGCCTGAGCACCCCGCACACAATCAGAACCCTGACCTCACCGCACTATCGGAAAGGCCACTCATGAACACCGAAACATCTGACACGACGACAACCGGCACGGCGACCGACACCATCACCGTGAGCGTCGACGGGACGCCGCGCACCCTGGTGCAGGGCACCTCGGTCCGGGCACTCGTCGCCGAACTGCTGGGACAGGAGATCACAGCGGAGGGAACCGCCGCCTCGGGCAAGCGCCTGGGCGTGGCTGTGGCCGTCGACGGCCGGGTCGTGCCGCGGGGCAAATGGGACGGGCACGTGCTGGCCGCAGGCAGCGCGATCGAGGTCGTCACCGCCGCACAGGGCGGCTGAGGAGGAGACACCATGACATCAGCAGACACTTTCACCGATCCGCGCCCGCTCGTCATCGACGGGGTGCAGCTGGACTCGCGGCTCATCATGGGCACCGGCGGGGCGACGAGCCTGGCCAGCCTGGAGGATGCGCTGGTGGCCAGCGGCACGCAGCTGACCACCGTGGCGATGCGCCGGTATTCGGCCACGGGCACGGGCATCTTCGACCTGCTGGGCAAGCTGGACATCCGGCCCCTGCCCAATACCGCCGGCTGTTTCACCGCGCGCGATGCGGTGCTCACCGCGCAGCTGGCGCGCGAGGCGCTGGACACGAACTGGATCAAGCTCGAGGTCATCGCCGACGAGGAGACCCTGCTGCCGGATGCGATCGAACTGTTCGCGGCGGCCGAGGAGCTGGTGGCCGATGGCTTCACCGTGCTGGCCTATACGAACGACGACCCGGTGCTGGCCCGCCGCCTGGAGGACGCGGGGGTGGCCGCGGTGATGCCCGCCGGCGCGCCGATCGGCACGGGCCTGGGCATCCTCAACCCGCACAATATCGAGACGATCGTGGCGCGCGCGAACGTGCCCGTGGTCCTCGACGCCGGGGTCGGCACGGCCAGCGATGCCGCGCTGGCCATGGAGTTGGGCTGTGACGCGGTGCTGCTGGCCTCGGCGGTGACCCGCGCCCACGACCCGGCGCTGATGGGCCTGGCGATGGCGCGCGCCGTCGAGGGCGGGCGGGCCGCGCGGCTGGCCGGCCGGATCCCGCAGCGCTCCCTGGCCCTGGCCTCATCGCCGACAGAGGGCATGGTCGCCACCGGGCTCGAGGCCGCGATCTGATGGACGCGGATATGCGCGGCGGAGCAGGTGCCCTGCCGCCGCTGGTAGCGCAGGGGCCCGAGCTGAGCCCCGCCGATATCTCGCGTTTCGCCCGGCATCTGCCGCTGCCCCAGGTGGGCGTGACCGGGCAGCGCCGGCTGCGCAATGCGCGGGTGTTGGTGATCGGCGCGGGCGGCCTGGGCTCTCCAGTACTGCAGTACCTGGCGGCGGCCGGCGTCGGCACACTGACCGTGATCGACGCGGACACGGTGGAGGATTCGAACCTACAGCGCCAGGTCATCCACTCGACGCCCGCGATCGGCACACCCAAGGTCGATTCCGCCGCCGCCCGCCTGGCCGAGACCGCGCCTGGCACCCGGGTCAATGCGCTGCGCGAGCGGATCACCGCCGCCAATGCCGTGGACCTGTTCAACGGCCACGATCTGGTGGTCGACGGGGCGGACAATTTCGCCACCCGCTATGTCTGCAATGACGCCGCCGAACTCACCGGCACTCCCCTGGTGTGGGGCACGCTGTTCCAGTTCTCGGGCCAGGTCTCGACCTTCTGGCCGGGCCGCGGCCCCATGCTGCGCGACCTGTTCCCCGATGTGCCCGAGGCCGACTCCGTCCCCAGTTGCGCTCTGGGCGGGGTGTTCGGCGCACTGTGCGGCTGGGTCGGATCGCTCATGGCGACCGAGGCGATCAAGCTGATCTGCGGCATCGGCGATCCGCTGCTGGGCCGACTGGCCCGTGTGGACGCGCTGGGCTCGCGGATGAGCGAACTGCGCTTCGAGGCCGATCCCGACCGGCCGCCGGTCACCGCGATCGAGACCTTCGCCGATGTCTGTGCCCCCGACCCGGTGACCGAGGTCGATCCGGCTCAGCTGGGTTCGGCACAGCTGAACCAGGCCGGTCCCGTGACGCTGGTCGACGTGCGCGAGGACTGGGAACGCGAGGTCATCGCCCACCCGAGCGCGCACGCCGTCCCGCTGGGCGAGATCGAGGCGCGCGGCTGGGAGGCCCTGGACGGGGTCCTCGCGCAGAGCACAGGCCCCGGCACCCTCGTGTTCATGTGCAAGACGGGCGTGCGCTCGGCGACCGCGGCGCGGCTCCTGGCCGCCGAGGCCACTCCAGTCGCCCACCCGGCCGTCGCCTCGCTGCGCGGCGGGATCCTGGCCTGGGCGGAACACGTGCACAACCCGATCCAATACTGAGCCCGGCGAGGAACGGTATATCTCACCATTCAAGACATCTTGTATGGTGACTTATACCACTCTTTCGCTGCTTCTTTCCGTGATGCACGTGTGTTTTCCCTGAGGTTTCGTCGATATACACCGTCATTCGTGGGTATCGCGTCACATTCCGGTGTGCCGCCGGACGTAGCATTGACGTGTTCAACACACCACAAGGCCGTGCGCAAGCCCGGCTAGGGCCGCGCATGGGACCTGGAATAGGAGCCCCTCCGCATGAGCGCATCCACCACGGCTGCTCCCCACAGCAGCCCGGGCGATCACAAACCGCAGTCGAAGTTCAAAACCCTGATGGGCACCAGCGTGGGCAATGCGCTGGAATGGTACGACTGGAACGTCTACGCCAGCTTCGCCGTCTACTTCTCCACACAGGTCTTCGACAACAGCAATCCCCAGTCGGCCTTCCTCAACACCATGGCCGTCTTCGCCGTGGGCTTCGTGGCCCGCCCCTTCGGCGGCTTCGTCTTCGGCTGGCTGGGCGACCGCGTGGGCCGCAAGCACTCGCTGACCCTGGCCGTGATCGCCGCCTCCCTGGGCTCCCTGCTCATCGCCATCTGCCCGACCTACGACAAGTGGGGCTGGGGCGCCTCGGCGCTGCTGGTCTTCGCCCGCCTGCTGCAGGGCCTGGCCCACGGCGGCGAGCTGCCCAGCGCGCAGACCTACCTGGCGGAGCACTCCCCGCAGGACAAGCGCGGCCTGTTCGCCTCCTCGATCTACGTCACCGGCACCATCGGCCTGCTGGTCGGGCTGGCACTCGGCCTGATCCTGCAGAGCACGCTCGACGAGGCGCAGATGGACGCCTGGGGCTGGCGCATTCCCTTCGCCGTGGGCGCGGTGATGGGCCTGGGCGCCCTGTGGATCCGCTCCTCGATGGAGGAGTCCGAGGTCTTCGAAGAGCACCGCGCGGCCGTCAAGGATGCCGGTGAGAAGGAGAAGAACATCTTCGCCGAGGTCGGCCGCAACTGGCGCGTGGGCCTCAAGGTCATCGGCATGACCTGCGGTCTGACCGTCGCCTACTACATCTGGTCGGTGTCCATGGCATCAGTGGCGAAGTCGTCCTTCGGCTACACCGCCGACGATTCCTTCACCGCCTCGCTGATCGGCAATGTCGTCTTCATCGTGGTGCTGCCCGCCTGGGGCTTCCTGTCGGACAAGATCGGGCGCAAGCCCTCGATGCTCATCGCCCTGATCGGCACGGCCATCCTCTACATCCCGATGATGAAGCTGGTCATGAACGGCGGTCACATGTGGGAACTGGCCCTGGCGATCTCGCTGCAGCTGGTCCTGCTCGCGGGCTTCCTGTCCCACGCCCCGGCCACCTATTCGGAGATGTTCCCGACCTCGCAGCGCACCGCGGGCTTCGGCATCTACTACGCGATCGTGATCGCCGTGTTCGGCGGTACCGCCCCGTATGTGCTCACCGCCATGGGCTCGGATAAATTCGCCTGGTACTCGATCATCCTGTTGGTGGTCTCCGCCATCACCGTCCTGTTCCTGCCCGAGACCAAGGGCAAGGACCTTTCGACGCACAACACCCTGGAAGACGAGGCGGCGGACCGGGCATAGTCGGCTGATCCCGCCGGGATCCGTCCCGGCGGGATCAGCTCCGTCCCTCGATAACACGCGACAGCAGGCGCTTTGGTACGAACCCCCGCGTGGGTTTCGGACCAAAGCGCCTGCTGTTCTTGTGGGCACCGGCACCGGCCGCCGGGAGCCCCGGGGGCAGAAAGGTCTTGGGCGCCCCCGGAGGCCCTGAGACCCTGTGGCCCAAGACCTTGACAGGCGTCCAGAATCTCCGGGTGCTGTGAAGGTGCACGAACGGATCCACCATCAAGGGAGATAGTCATGAAGGCCGCCGGCCTATGCCACTCCGACGTCGGCATCCTCGAGGACCCCAAATGGATGGAGCTCATGAAGGTCCCTGCCATCCCCGGCCACGAGATCGCAGGCGTGGTCGACGCCGTCGGCGATCCGGACACCGGCTACTCGGTGGGCGACCGCGTCGCCGTGTGGCCGCTGGGCAATAAGGGCGACACCTACGGCTACGCCCGGCCCGGCGGCTGGGGAGAATACGTCGTGGCGGACAAAGAGGATGTCATCGCGATCCCCGACGAGGTGCCCTTCGACATGGCCGCCGCCGCAACCGACGCCGGCATGACCTCCTACGGCGCCATGATGGAGACCGGCGGCCTGCAGCCGGGCGAGAAGGTCGGCGTGATCGGCTTCGGCGGCCTGGGCCAGATCGGCGCCCGCGTCGCCCACCTGTCCGGTGGCGAACTCTACGTGGCCGAGGTCAACGAGGCCGTGTGGGACGCCGCCTACGCCGCCGGCGCCAAGAAGGTCGTCAAGGACATCACGGAGCTCAAGGATGTGGGCCTGACGCTCATCGTCGACTATGCGGGCTTCGGCACCACCACCGCCGGCGCGATCGAGACCCTGGCGCCGAACGGGCGCCTGGTGCAGGTCGGCATGGGCCGCCTCGAGGCCACGCTCAACATGTACCCGCTCATCACCAAGCGCCTGAAGCTGCTGGGCAACAATGGCGGTTCGCGCGATGCGATCGCCAATGTCATGAAGTTCATGGCCTCCGGCGACCTCAAGCCGGCCGTGGAGCACACGGACTTCGCCGGCATCCCCGAAGGGATCCAGCGGCTGCACGACGGCGGGGTGCGCGGGCGCCTCGTCGCCATGTACGAGGACTGAGCAGGCCTGCGGAACCGAACGAACGGGTTCCGAGGGCACACCGAGACCATCCCCACCGAATGAGCGGGCGCCCGCGTTTCCCACTCGATGATGCCGGGGGTCACCCAGTGGCCGGTTCATGTAGCTCTGCGCCTCAGAAACCGCATGAACCGGTCACTGGATGATTCGCCTGGGCATCGACTGTCCCCTCATGGTTAGAGTGAGCGCATGAGTGTCGAATCCCCCGCCTCCCCTCACACCGAGCTGCTCCTGCGCGCAGGCTTCACCCCGGTCGCCGTCACCGGCCTGCGCCGGCTGGGCCCGCGCGTCCTCGAACTCACCCTGGACCGACGCGAGCCCTTCTCCCCCGGTTCCCATATCGAGGTCGCCCTAGCTACTGAGCCCATCCCCGCCACAGGCCGGCGCGAGGCCGCGGGCACCACAGCGGTCCCGCTGATCCGCCACTACTCCCTGAGCTCGGATCCGACCGGGGCCACGCCCTGGACCATCGCGGTCCAGGACTCAACCGTGCAGGGCGACACCGCGCAACCGGCCGTCCCCTCCGGAAGCGCCGCCCCCAGCCTGTCGCATACCCTGCACACCATTGCGCAGCTGCGCGAGTTGTTCATCCGCGGCCCGCGCAATAACTTCCACTTCCGCACGGCGCGGCCCGCGTACTTCGTCGCAGGCGGCATCGGCATCACCCCGCTGCGCTCGATGCTGACCTTCGCCGCGGGCCTCGAACTGAACTGGCACCTGCTCTACGTGGGCCGCGGCGCAGGCTCCAGTGCCGGGGACTCCAGCGCTATGGACCCCCTGGCCTATGCCGGCGAACTCCTCACCGCCTTCGGCCCCGAGCACGTGACGATCTGGGACACAGCGAAGAGAGGGCGCCCCGATCTGGCCGCCGAGGCCGCAGCCTGGCTGGGCGGGCACCCACAGGCGCTCGTCTACACCTGTGGTCCCGCGGGATTCGCGGACGCGCTGCGGGCAGGGCTCGCGGCGCGCCCGGAGACCGCGCAGACGATCGTCGAATCCGAACTGTTCGATCCGGCAGCCGAGGGCCCGCAGGCCGTATCCGCAGGGGCAGGGTCAGGCGGCACCGTGCAGGGCGACGCCGCCGCACCGGCGTCCCAACCGGCCGTGCAGGGTGCCGTCGGCACTACGGGCGGTGGGGCCTCGGCGGGCGGAAATCTGCCCTTCACCGTTGAACTGGCCGATGGGCGCACCGTGCCGGTGGGAGAGGGCGAGTCGATCCTGCAGGCGCTGACCGGCGCGGGAGTGCGCGTGCTCTCGAGCTGTCAGCGCGGAACCTGCGGCACCTGCGAGACCCGCATCCTGGCCGGCCGTGCCGACCACCGTGACCATGTCCTCGACGCCGCGGAGCAGGAGGCGAACGAGACCATGATGATCTGCGTGTCCCGCAGCTGCGATCCGGTGCTGAAACTGGACCTATAGGAAACAGTCCTGCGCGCGGCCACCGGGCCCGCGCGCAGACCTCCCACTCACCCCAGATGCAGGCGCATGGGGGCGCTGGCATAGGAGCGCAGGGTCGTGTGGATGTAGGGCTCGGCCGGGGCCAGGGGCTCCAGGGAGGACACGCGGCGCAGGAACTCGGCGAAGAAGGAGTCCATCTCCATCCGGCTGATCGGTTGGCCCACGCACATGTGGATGCCCATGCCGAAGGTCAGATGGCCGGAGGCATCGCGCTCCATATCGAAGGAATCCGCGTCGTCGCCCCAGCGCGCGGGATCGCGGTTCGCAGCACCGGGGAAGACGATGAGCTTGGAGCCCGCGGGGATCGTCACCCCGCCGATCTCCACGTCCCGGCTGGTGGTGCGGAAGAAGGACTGGAAGGGCGAGTCGAAGCGGAAGCACTCGTCGATCGCGTACTTCATCAGCCCCGGGTCGGCGCGCAGCCGGGCGTACTGCGCGGGGTGGCGCGACAGGGCGACCAGGGTGTTGACGATCGCCAGCACCGTGGTGTCCAGGCCGGCGGAGAGCATCGCGCGCACCAACAGGGTCGCCTCCTCGTCGAGGATGTCCCCGGAGTCCGCGAACTCCCAGATCTGCGCGCCCATGCCCCCGGGCGCCAGGCGATCGCGAGCGCAGGCCTCCATCACCCATTCGACCACTCCGTCGGCGGCCTCGAAGTGTTCCCGGGCGACCTCGTTCATCGGCCCCATCCGGGAGAAGTTCATGGCGCCCTGCAGGATCAGCTTGGGGTCGCGGTCGGCCCGCGGGATGCCCACTGCATCGCCGAAGACGCGCAGGGTGAACCGTTTGGCCAGGTCGAACACGTCGAGGTCCACGGCGGCCGCGGCCTCTGCAGACCCCAGCACCTCGTCTAACAGTTCTCGCGCATAGGCGTCGAAGTCGGCGCGGCGGGCCCGCAGCCGGCCGGGGCTGATGACCGCCGACATGGCCTGGCGCATCCGGGTGTGGATGGGCGGGTCGACCTCCAGGATGCCCGGGCGCCAGAAGGCCGGGCGGTTGACCGCGTAGTTCGCCGGCCCCACCCCGGCCCCGGAGATGAAGGTCTGCCAGTCGTCGAGGATCGCGCGGACCTCGGCGTCGCGGCCGAAGGCGTAGACCCCGTAGCGCTCCAACCAGACCGCGGCTCCGGCCTCGCGCAGGCGGATCAGGAAGGGGTAGGGGTCTGCCAGGGTGGCGCGCGAATACGGGTCGTCGGGCAGGCTCGCATAGGCGTCGGCGGGCACGGGGGCGACGGCCTCCGGTTGGGCCGAGGCCTGGGACAGGAAGGCGGATTCGGCCGCTTGGGCGGTGGGTGCGGACTGCGGGGATGTGGTGCGGGATACACTCATATCCGTATATTACGAGGGCGATGTTCCCCTCGGGCTCGGGGGCCGGTCAACCGACCGGCCCGCACGCAGGTACGAGATCTGGACACCCGCGTGGTGTCGGGAGCCCTCCACCACGGCCTGCACCCCGTAGACCCGGGCGATCAGCTCGGTGGTCAGTACCCGCTCCGGAGTGCCGACGGCCCGCACCCGCCCATCCTGCAGGACGATCGCATCGTGACAGTATCGGGCTGCCAGGTTCAGATCGTGCAGGGCGGTGACAACAGTCAGACCGGAGTCGCGCAGTAGGGACAGAACCTCGAGCTGGAAGCGGATGTCTAGGTGATTCGTCGGCTCGTCGAGCAAGATCACCTCCGGTTCCTGGGCCAGGGCGCGTGCCACCTGGACCCGCTGCTGTTCCCCGCCGGACAACCGTGCCCAGGACCGGTGCCGCATTCCGACCAGGTCGACTCGCTCGAGAGCCGCCTCGACGACCTGGGAGTCGTATCCGGTCAACGCGCTGAATGCCCCGCGATAGGGTGTTCGGCCGATCGCCACGGCCTGTTCGACCGTGACATCGAGATGGGCGCTGGGACTCTGTTCGACAATCGCCAGACGGCGGGCGACCGCGCGACGCGATAGTTCGGCCAGCGGCACTCCCGCCAATTCGACGATGCCCGCCGAAGGCGCACGCAGTCCTGCCAGGATTCGCAACAGCGAGGTCTTGCCCGCCCCGTTCGGTCCCAAGATTCCCAGCATGCGGCCGGGGCGGGCGCTCAGATCGATGCCGTGCAGGATCCGGTTGCCCCCGCTGCCCCAGACGACTCCCCGAGCGGACAGCGCCGGTGCCGGAGTGACCGCCGCCTCGTCCGTGGCCACTCCGGTGGGCGCTCCGGTGGGCGCTCGGAGCTCTTCCCCGTTCATCGTGTCCCCTCCTTCTTCAGCACCAGGGCGAAGACCGGCGCACCCAATAGTGCGGTGATGACTCCCACCGGGATCTCGTGCGGGGCCAGGGCCCAGCGGGCCAGTGCGTCGACCCAGATGAGGAACACCGCACCGCCCAAAGCGGTCAGCGGCAACATGATCCTGTGTCCGGAGCCCGCCAGCAGGCGCACGATGTGTGGTACCAGCAGACCGATGAACCCGATCGCGCCGGAGGCTGCGACGGCCGCCGCGGTCATCAGCGCGGCCAGGACCATGAGGAGCCCCCGCATCCGAGCCACTGGAATGCCCAGCGAAGCGGCGGTGTCCCACCCGAAGGTGAAAGCGTCCAGCGCACCCGCACACCATACGACCGCGAACGCCGCGGGCACGATGACGATGGCGGCCACCGCCAGAGGCTGCCAACGCGCTCCGCCGAGGGAGCCAAGCAGCCAGTAGGTGAAACCCCGGGTGGCATCCGCGTCACCGGAGAGCATGAGAATGAGCGAGGTCAGGGCGGAGAAGAACTGGGAGACCAGCACACCGGTGAGCACGACCCGGGAGGGATTGGACGCGCGGCCACCGCCGATCAGGACCAGCACGATTCCGAAGGCCAGCAGGGCACCTGCGAATGCGCCGGTGGACAGGGACACCGCGCCTGCGCCGACCCCCAGCAACAGCACCGCGACCGCACCGGTCGACGCGCCCGAGGACACTCCCAGCAGGTACGGTTCGGCCAGCGGGTTGCGGGTCACCGCCTGCAGGACGGCACCGGACAAAGACAAGCCGACTCCCACGACGACTGCCAGGAGTACCCGCGGCAGCCGGGACTCCCAGATCAGTGCGTCGATGAGTGAGGAGGCGGCACCGGGGTCCGGCACCAGAGCGCCCAGGCCCAGATGACGGGCCAGAATCGCGACTACCTGGGAATAGCGGATATCCGCCGTACCGATGAGGCAGGCAGCGGGGATGGACACCAACAGGGCCACGGCGAAGATGGGGATCCAGAAGGCTGTGCCCATGCGGGCCGGGGCTGCAGTGCGCGGCGCCTCGGAGCCGGCGGCGGCATCAGCGGACACCACAGACGATGACATCGTCAAGGTACCTCCAGACGGGGGCGGCCTCTGAGAAGCCGGCGCAGGTCAGCGCCGCCAGATGGAAATCGAGCGGGGCCGGGGGCGTGGGTGGGCGGTCTGCGAAGCGACGGGCCCGCTCTGCCAGGTGACATGCGAACTCCGGCACCCCGGCCAGTTCCTCCCACCATTGGTCCCAGGTCAGGGCACCCGCGGCCTGATCGCGAGTCTGCGTCGCCAGGTCATCGGCCGCTGCGGCGGCTGACAGGAAGGGTTCGGCTACGGAGTCGTACCGCAGGTGGTCGGCGTCGAGCAGCAGACCGCCGGCGGGCAGAAGCCCGGCTGCACGGGTGTAGACGTCGACCAGCTGGGCCGGGTGCAGCCAGTGCAGAGCGGTCGAGGACACGACCGCTCCGATCGGGGGCAGGGCCTCGGCGGAGAGAAGCGCGGACACCGCCTCGGCCCAGCCGCAGCCGGCGAGGTCCGAGTCGAGCGGATGGAACCGTCTCGGATACGCCTCGGCCAGGTGAGTCGCGGCCAGGTGCAACAGAGCCGGGTCGTAGTCCACGCCGATCACGTGGACTCCGGGCAGCCGCTCGAGCACGCGCGCGGACAGGCTGCCCGGTCCGCAGCCCAGATCGAGCACTGTCAGGGCGGATGCGGTCGGAGCCTCTGCCCGACTGGTGAGCATGCGCACCACCAGAGCGACAACGGTGGAGAAGCGGTCCTCGCGCCGGTTGACCAGGGCCGCCTGCTGGGCGTCCCAAGCTGCGACCAGGCGGGCCGCAGCCGAGGTGGGGCCCCTGTCCGCTTCGGTGGGATCGGCCCCGGTGGGATCAAAAGCGCCGGATATCATCGACCCTCCTCATCTTGGATCTTCAGCAGCCCCTCGGACACGTGCTTGACCGCCTGGACACTGTCGAGCCCCGGGTCCATCTCCGGTCCCGAAATGGTGATGAACCGATTGTGTTTCACCGCATCCATCTGCTTGGTCAACGGATCGTTCTTGAGGAAGTCGATCTTCTCCTTGGCAGTGTCACCCGGGTATCCACGCGTCAGGTCGCCCAGGATGATGACATCGGGGTTCCGGTCGGCGACTTCGTCCCAGCTGACCTCCGGCCATTTGGTGTCACCGTCGTCGAACAGGTTCTTCGCTCCCACCATCTGGGTGACCGTCTGCGGCAGTCCGCCGGGCCCCGCTACGGACGGAGTCGCCTTCGACGCCGCGGTCGAGTAGAACCATACGAGTTTGGGTGTACCGGTGATCCTCTTCGCCTTGGCCACGGATTCATCGATGATCTTCCGTTGCTGGGCCACCAGATCTTCACCGGCCCGCTGCACATCGAAGATCCGCGAGATCTGCCCGACCTCGTCGAAGAGCATGTCGAAGTCGGCACCACCCTTGACGGACTCGTGGTAAGTGCAGTCGAACTCGGTCAGATAAGTGGGCACGCCCAGGTCCTGCAATTCCTGACGGGTGCCGGCGTTCTCCTCTTTGAAGAAGGAGGCGTAGGACGAATAGACGAAGTCCGGTTGGGTGTTCAGCAGAGTTTCGTGCTTGACGATCCCATCGGACAGCAGAGGGACCCTCTTATATGCCGCGGCAAGATCAGCGGGGATCGGGTTCGTCTGGTAGGCGGTGCCGGCCAGGCGGTCTCCCAATCCCAGGCGCAACATGAGTTCCGTGGCCGATTGGTTGAGGGACACGGCCCTCTGCGGTGAGCGCTCAACGGTGACATCGGTGCCACAGTTCGTGTACTTCAACGGATAGGCGGTGGCCCCGGAGGTTTTGGGAGCCGAGGGCGTCTGGCCGTCGGGATCCTTGTCCGCTCCACCGGAACAGCCGCAGAGCAGGAGGGCGACGGCGAGCGCCGGCAGTATTGATTTCAATCGCATACCCGATAAGGTATGCCCCCACATCGGTAGTAAACCAATGTTTATATGCGCAGGTGGCGATGAGTTCCACGGCGTTTCTGCGCGTGGTGTTCAAAGTTGCGGTGTGCAGAGTCGCAGGGTTCAGCCCAGTCCGTCGACGGTGGCGGCCAGGCGCTTGACTGCACGGGTCAGCTCTTCGTTCATGATCCGGGCGCGGTCGGGGGTTTTGAGCCGCATGAACAGTTTGAGGGCGAAGGTCTGGAGCTCCGGGGTGGCGGTCTGCGCATAGTCCTCGACCGTTCCCATCCCCTCGGATTCGAGCCAGGCCAGGATCGCGGCGCGGTCACCCTGGTTCATCCGGTCGAATGCCTCGGCGTCGTGCTCGCTCAGCCCCTCGGCCAGGCGGTCGCCCACCCGGGTGCGCATATCGGCCATGGCGGTCTCGACCAGGGCAGTGCGCTGTTCGGCCGGCAGCCCGGCGACCACCGCGTCGACTGCCGCGGTGGGGTCGACTGCCGCGGTGGGGTCGACTGCCGCGGTGGGGTCGACTGCCGCGGTGGGGTCATCGTCGGCGAAGAACGCGGATCCCATTGCTTTCCTCCCAGGGTTCGTGCGGTCACCACCGGGCCCGGCGGCGACCGCGTCCATCCTACCGGCGCGAGGCTCCCGCACCTCCACGCGATTCTTCATAGACACCATCCCAGCGCGGAAACGACCTGTTGCAGCACGTCGTTTCCGCGCTCAGGTGGTGTCTATGCCTGCTCCCGCACCTACCCCCGAACCCTGAGCACCATCCGGCCCGCGCCCGCGTCGAGTTTCCGGTGCGCGGCGACGACCTCGGCGAAGGGTAGGACCTCCGGCTCGGCCACGCTGATCGTCCCGGCTGTAATCCCGGCCGAAACCGCTTCCAGGGCCACATGATCGGGTTCGACGATCATGCCCGTGAGTCGGATCCCGGCCGCTGCCGCCCGCTCTACCAGTTCGCTCTTGTCCCCCGAGGGCACGCTGACGACCAATCCACCCGGAGCTGTCACCCCGATCGCGCGCTCACTGTATTCGCCACCGACCAGGTCGATGACCACGTCCGCCGAATCGACCGCGTCCTCGAAGCGCTGCCGGGTGTAGTCGATCGCCTGGTCGATCCCAAGGTCCATCAGTCCCGCGAGCTTGCCCGTGGAGGCCGTGCCGATCACGTACGCGCCCCGGCTCTTCGCCAGCTGTACTGCGAACCGACCCACGGCTCCGCTGGCACCCAGCACCAGCACCCGCTGCCCGGCCCGCACCTCGGCCACGTCGACGACGATCTGATAGGCGGTGGTCGCCGGCAGCGGCACGGCTGCGGCCGTGCTCAGCGACAACCCTGCCGGAACCTCGACCAGCTGTCTGGCGGGCGCGGTGAGGTATTCCGAATAGGCCGCGGCCGGATAGGGGAAGCGCGGCATCCCATAGACGCGGTCGCCCACGTCAAAGCGCGTGACTCCCATACCCACCGCGGTCACGATCCCGGCCACGTCCCAGCCCAGGGGCAGCGGCGGGCCACCGGCCACAGCGCCCATTTTGCCGCCCTGCCGGGTCTTACCGTCCACGGGGTTGATCCCGGCGTAGTCGACCCGCACCTGCACCTCGGTGGGGACCGGTTCCGGGACGTCCACGGTCTCAAAGCGGAGCACCTCGGGCCCGCCGTATTCGCCGATGATCACCTGCTGCATCCGGTCCACCTTCGTCTTCCTCCCGCGATCTCACATCGTGTTCCATATTCGCCTGGCCCCCGCGGCTGCGAGAGGCTTGGACCAGCATCGCACGCCGCGGCACATTCCGCACCACGCGCATCCGGCTCCAAAGAAGGCTCCAAAGAAGAGGTCGTCCACCATGTCGCACACACCCGTCACAGACTCCGCCGCAACGCCGCTGGGAGGCGGCGAATCGCCGAACCCCCGGGCCGAGGCCGCAGCCGGCCTGCTCGTGCGCGCCCGCACCGCCGGCGATAAGTTGGACGCCCTGCCCGCGGAGGCCAAGCCCGGGGACAAGGCGGATGCCTATGCGGCTCAGGTGCTGATCGCCCAGGCACGGGCCGAGGACACCGCAGGGTGGAAGATCGCGGCGACCAGCATCGACGGGCAGCGGCACATCAACGTCCCCGGCCCCCTCGGCGGGCGCCTGCTGACCTCAGAGGTCTACGGCGATGGCGAGACCGTCGATCTGGGCAACAACGCCATGTGGCTGGCGGAACTGGAGTTCGTCTTCGTCTTCGCCCAGGACCTGGCGGCACGGCCTGAGGAGTACACGCGTGAGGAAGTGCTCGCGGCGATCGGCGAGCTGCGCCTGGGGATCGAGCTGCCCAGCAGCCGGTTCGTCGACCCCGCCACGGTCGGGGAGCTGGGCCTCATCGCCGACAATGCGTGCACCGGCGAGTTCGTCCTGGGGCCGGTCGTGGCCGCAGGCTGGGAGCCCGAGGTCCTGCCGCAGACCCGCGTCACCGTCACCGTGAGCGGCGTGGCCGCCGGGCGGGGCGAGGACGCGGCCGGCGCTCAGGCCACACCGGCCGGCACCGAATCAGCACAGCCCGGCGAGCCCCGGGTCTCCTACGGGATCGGCGAGAACGTCATGGGCGACCCGGTCGAGGCCCTCCGCTGGCTGGTCAACGAGCTGTCCGCCCTGGGCCATCCCCTGCACGCCGGCCAGTTCGTCACCACCGGCACCTGCTGTGCGCCGGTGCCGGTGAAACCCGGAGAGGCCCTGAGTGCGGACTTCACGGGCCTGGGCACCGTGGGGTGCAGTTTCGTTTAAGCGCATACCGGCAAACACCATCCTGGCGCGGAAACGACCTGCTACAACAAGTCGTTTCCGCGCCAGGATGGTGTCTATGCGCTCAGATGTCCAGGGCGCCCCTCACCGGGCCCAGGTGACTCCGCCGTCCACGGCGACGGTCGTGCCCACCACATAGTCGCCGGCGCGCGAAGCCAGGTAGATCGCGACCCCGGCCATGTCCTCGGGAGTGCCGATCCGCCCGGAGGGAATGCCCTGGGCCACGGCCTCTGACTGATCGCGGGCCTCGCGGTTCATGCTCGAGGGGAAGGCACCGGGTGCGATCCCGTTGACCACGATGCCGTCGTCGATCAGGTTCAGCGCCAGTTTCTTCGTCAGGTGGATGACCCCGGCCTTGGCCGCGACGTAGCTGTAATTGTCCACCGGGTTGATGCTCATCCCGTCGATCGAGCCGATGTTGATGACCTTGGCCAGGTGGTCCCCTGCCCGGCCCACGGCGCGCAGTTCGGGCGCGAGATCCTGGATCAGGAAGAACAGGGCCTTGACGTTGAGGTCCATGACCTTGTCCCAGCCGGATTCGGGGAACTCGTCGAAGGGCGCGCCCCAGGCGGCACCGGCGTTGTTGACCAGGATGTCGAGGGCCGATTCGTGTTCGCGGAACTTCGCCACGACCTCGGCGCGGCCGGCCGTGGTCGAGATGTCCCCGGGGATCGAAACGCAGGTGCCCAGTTCGGACAGTTCGGCGGCTGTCGCATCACAGGCCTCGGCCTTGCGCGCGGTGATGTAGACCCGCACCCCGGCGCGTACGAAGCCCTCGGCGATCATCTTGCCGATGCCGCGCGAACCGCCGGTGATGAGGGCGCAGCGGCCCTCCAGTGAGAACAGGGTCGAAATGTCCATTTTGCTCCTTTGCAGATGTCGTCCGGATCACTTTACCGCGGAACGCGCCCGCACCCAGATCTTGCGCAGTTCCTCGGCCCACAGCACCAGGGAGGCGCCCAGGGTCGCCACGACCCAGTCGGCCACGGACATCCCGGCGGTGCCGAAGGCCACCTGCAGGAACGGCACGTAGACCACCGCGATCTGCAGCAGCACGCTGATCGCGATCGCGCCCCACAGCAGCCGGTTGTGGAACAGGCCGTGGAAGGCACTGCCCACCCCGGAGCGGGCGTTGAACACGGAGAACAGATTGGCCAGCACCAGGGTGGTGAATGCGGTGGTGCGTGCCTCGTCCAGGCCGTCCACGCCGAAGGGCCCGATGGCCGGGATCAGGCCGCCCGGCAGGCACAGGTCCATCACCAGCAGCAGGCCGAAGGCCATGGTGAATCCGGTGGTGAAGATCGCGACCCACATGTTCCTGTCGATCACGCGCTCACTCCGCTTGCGCGGGGGCCGGCCCATCACGTCGTCAAGCTCGGGGTCCACGCCCACGGCCAGGGCCGGCAGCGTGTCTGTGACCAGGTTGAGCCACAGGATCTGCGTGGCCAGCAGCGGCACCGCCAGGGCCGCGCCGGTTTCCTCGGCGGCGGCGGTCAGGCCGATCACGCCCATCAGCACCACGCCGAAGAACATGCCCAGCACCTCGCCCATATTGGCGCACAGCAGGTAGCGCAGGAACTTCTTGATGTTGTCGAAGATCGTCCTGCCCTCGTGCACCGCGCGCACGATGGTCGCGAAGTTGTCATCGGCCAGCACCATCCGGGCGGCCTCCTTCGACACCTCGGTGCCGGTGATGCCCATTGCCACGCCGATGTCGGCGGCCTTGAGCGCGGGCGCGTCGTTCACCCCGTCGCCGGTCATCGCGACGATCTGGCCCTGGGCCTGCAGGGCGGAGACGATCTTGAGCTTGTGTTCGGGCGCGACGCGGGCGTAGACGGACACGTCCTCGACCGCCTGGGCCCAGCCGGCATCGTCCAGGGCGTCGAGTTCCCGGCCGGTCAGGGCCGGCGCATCGGGGGCGACGATGCCCAGCTGCGAGCCGATCGCCCTGGCCGTGGCCGGGTGGTCGCCGGTGATCATGACGACCCGGATGCCGGCCCGGTGGGCCTGCCCGATCGCGTCGCGGACCTCGGGCCGCGGTGGGTCGATGATCGCGACGGTGCCCAGATAGCACAGGTCTGATTCGTCGGCCTCGGTCAGTTCGGAGACCGTTCCGGCGCCGTGGCCGAGGTCCCCGCCGGCTGATTTTCTCGCAGCCGAGGTGCCGGCCGGGTTACTCGCAGGCGCAACCGCAGCAGGTTTGGCAGCCACGCCGATCGCGCGGTAACCCTGGGCGGACAGGGCCTCGATCCCGGCCAGGAGCTCGCGGCGCCTGGCCTTGTCCAGCACCACCGCATCATCGCCGACCTGCTCGGCGGTGCACCGGTCCAGCAGCACGTCCGGGGCGCCCTTGGACAGGATGACGCGGCGCCCTGACAGCCAGTGCAGCAGCGGGTCGTCGCCAGCTCCCGGATCACTGGCCGCGCCTGCCACGGCACCGTGTCCACCGGAAGCGGTCCCGCTCTGTTCCGCGGCCGCCACCTGGCCGACGGCCTCGTCCACATGGTGCAGGGTCGTCATCATCTTGCGCTCGGAGGAGAATGGGATGTCGTCGAGTCGGGTGGCGGGCAGGCCCGATGCACTCTCACGGGCGGCCGCCCGCAGTTGCGGCACCTTGTGCACGGCCACCAGGAAGGCCGCATCGGTGGGGTCACCGGTGATGTCCCAGCCGGCGGCCGTGTGGACCAGTTGCGAGTCATTGGCCAGGGCGCCCGCGCCCACGGCCAGGGCCGCCTCGCGCAGGGCCCGGGCGGCTCCCGCCCCGCCCACGGTCCCCTCTGAACCACTCGCGCCCGGGGCGCCGACTGAACCGGCCGAGCCGGACACACCAGCAAACCCGGCCGGCTCAGCGGGCGTCGCAATGGCCCCGCCCGCGGGGTCGTAGCCCACCCCGGTGAACTCCGTGGTGCCCGAGGCCGTGACGACGCGGGCGATCGTCATCGCGTTCTGCGTTAGCGTGCCCGTCTTATCGGTGCAGATGACCGAGGCACTGCCCAGGGTCTCCGCCGAGTTCAGGTTCTTCACCACGGCATTGCGCTTGGCCATCCGCTGCACACCCAGCGCCAGGACAACCGACAGGATGGCGGGCAGGCCCTCGGGCACCGCGGCCACGGCCAGGGACACGCCCAGCAGCAAGATCGTCACCCAGTCAGTCGCCGAATGCGGGGTCTGCACGATCGCGATCGTGAGCATGATGACGATGGCGATGATGACGACGATCCGACCCAGTAGCCCGCTGACGTGGTTGATCTCGCCGGTCAGCGGGGATTCGGTCTGCTCCGTCTGGTCGAGCAGGCCGGCCACATGACCCATTTCGGTGTCCATCCCAGTGGCGGTGACGATTGCCAGCCCGGTACCGCTGGACACCCCGGTGCCGCGGAAGACCATATTCGTCCGGTCACCCAGATCAGCGGGTTCGGCCAGGACGGCGGTGGACTTCTCCACCGGCGCGGATTCGCCGGTCAGAGCGGCCTCGGCAACCCGCAGCGCCGAGGCGTGGAACAGTCGGGCATCAGCGGCCACCTGGTCGCCCTCGGCCAGGCACAACACATCGCCCGGCACCACATCGTGACCGGGAATGGTCTGACGCCGGCCGTCGCGCAGCACGGTCGCACGGGCCTCGGTCATCGAGGCCAGGGCCGCGACGGCATCCGCCGCCTTGGATTCCTGGACCAGCCCGATGACCACGTTGAACACGACCACGAGGACCACGACCAGCGCCTCGATCGGCGCACCGTGAGCGCCCTCGAGCGCCCAGGCCCCCACCGAGATGACCGCGGCGATGAGCAGGAGGATGACCAGGGGGTCCTTCAGCTGCGCCAGAATCCGTTTGATCAGGGGCGTCCGGCCGGCCGATCTGAGTTCATTGGGGCCGTGTTCGGCCAGCAATGCGGCGGCTCGATCACCCGACAGGCCAGCATCGCGTTTCACGTGAAACGCGGTCGCGACAGCCTCGGCTTCGAGCAGGGTCGGGTCGGTAACGGATGCATGGGCGGTGTCGTTGACGGCCATGCGGCCAGCCTACCGAGGCGGCTCACGGCTCGCCGGGTCGCTTGCCGCCTGGAAGCCCCGGTCTCGCTGGACGGACCACGCCGGATGTCGAGCGGATCACTATCACGCTCAGTAGCATGCTACTCTTGCTTCGTCGGTTCCCCACCCGACGATTCACAGGGACGACGACGAATCGGTGAGCAGCGCGGAGGGGCGGCCACAAGAAAGTACGGCTACACCAATGAGGGAATGAGCTATGACATCTCGCACGCAAACCGCCCATGACGCACCCCGCCTCGCCGGCCACGCCGTCGTCGAACAACTCGTCGAGTACGGCGTCGACACCGCCTATGCGGTCCCCGGTGAGAGCTACCTGGCCGTGTTGGACGGAATGTACGAACACGCCGACGAGATCCGCCTCGTCACGGCCCGGCAGGAGGGCGGCGCCTCGATGATGGCCGCCGCCTACGGCCGTGCCACGGGCCGGCCCGCCGCCTGCCTGGTCACCCGCGGCCCCGGCGCCACCAATGCCAGCATCGGCGTACACGTCGCCTCCCAGGACGCCAGCCCCATGCTCCTGCTGGTGGGCCAGGTCCCTGAGCACAACCGCGAGCGCCGCGCCTTCCAGGAGATCGACTACGCCGCGATGTTCGGCACCATCGCCAAGGAAGTCGTCGAAATCCACGATCCGAACCGCGTCCCCGAACAGATGTCCCGTGCCATCGCCGCGACCACCGCGGGCGAGCCCGGCCCCGTGGTCGTCGTCCTGCCCGAGGACATGCTGATGACCGAGACCTCGGCGCCGGTGGTCAGGACCGCAGCGGTCAGCCGCCCGATCCCCGCCCCCGCCGACGTCGAGCGCGTCGTCGCGGCCCTTGCCGCCGCCGAGCGCCCCGTGATCGTCGCCGGGCGCAACAACTGGAATGAAACCACCAGGACCGCCCTGGCCTCCTTCGCCGAGGCCTCGCAGATTCCCGTGGCCACGGCCCTGCGCTGCCAGGACGTCATCGACAACCGGTCTGCGGCCTATATCGGAACCCTGGGTCTGAACACCACGCCGGGTCTGCCCGCCGTGGTCGAACAGGCGGACCTCGTCGTCTTCCTCGGCTCGCGACCGGATGCCCAGACCATGGGCGATTTCTCGCTCCTCACGCCGCCGCGTCCGGCCGCCACCATCGTCCACGTCTACTCCGACGGCAACGCGCTGGGGCGTGTCTACGCCGCCGACATCGCCCTGCCGGTGTCCCCTGAGGAATTCCTCGCGGCCCTCCCGGCCCGCGTCGAGCCGGCCGGCGACCGCGCCGCCTGGCTCACGCTGACCGCGGATGTGCGCCGGAACTACCAGCCGCTGAACGACGACGATGCGGTTGCGCGCGACTTCATGGCCGTGTTCAACGAGGTCATGCCCGAGGACACGATCATGACGTGCGGCGCCGGCAACTACACCGCCTGGGCCCAGCGCCACCGTTCCTTCACCACCTATCCCGCACAGCTGGCCACGCAGAGCGGCTCAATGGGTTACGGCATTCCCGCCGGTGTCGCCGCGGCGATCCAGTACCCGAACCGCACGGTCGCGACCTTCGCCGGCGACGGCTGCTTCATGATGACCGGCCAGGAACTGGCCACCGCAGCCGGTGAGAACGCCGATCTGCTGGTCGTCGTGGTCAACAACAGCCGCTACGGCACCATCCGCGCCCATCAGGACCGCGAATTCCCCGGCAGGGTCAGCGGCACCGATCTGCACAACCCCGATTTCGCCCAGCTGGCACTGGCCTACGGCGCACAGTCGACCCAGGTGCGCACTCCCGAGGAGTTCCGCACCGCACTGAACGAACTGGGTACTGCCTCCGGCCTGCGCCTGATCGAGGTGCTGGTCCCGTGAGCGTCGTTCCCAGTACTGCAGCGGAGATCGCACAGACCCTCGACCTGGCCCAGGACGCCGCGACCGTCTGGGGCGCATACGCCCCGGCTCGCCGCGCCGAGGTCCTCGAGGCCATCGCCGATGCCCTCGACGCCGCGGCGGACAGGTTGATTCCCGTCGCCGTGGCCGAAACCAATCTCACCACGGACCGTCTATCCGGTGAGCTCAAGCGCACCACCTTCCAGCTGCGCATCTTCGGCGAGGTCCTGCGCGAGGGCGGCTTCTTCGACGCGCGCATCGACCACGCCGACGCGGACTGGCCGATGGGTGCCCCGCGGCCCGACGTCCGGCGCACGCTGATCCCGCTGGGACCGGTCGCCGTGTTCTCGGCCAGCAACTTCCCGTTCGCCTTCTCGGTCGCAGGCGGGGATACCGCCTCGGCCCTGGCCGCGGGCAATCCCGTCATCGTCAAGGCGCACTCAGGACATCCGGAGCTGTCCGCCCTGACCGGTGAGATCGCCGCCGAGGCGATCGCCGGGCAGGGGGCGCCGGCGGGGCTTCTATCGGTGGTCTACGGCACCCAGGCCGGTGTTACCGTGCTGCAGGATCCGCGGATCAAAGCCGGTGCCTTCACCGGTTCCATCCCCGGCGGCCGGGCGCTGTTCGATATCGCCGTCTCCCGGCCCGAGCCCATCCCGTTCTACGGTGAGCTGGGCAGTGACAATCCGGTCTTCGTCACCAAGGCGGCCGCCGGGGAACGGGCCGAGGAGATCGTCGACGGGTTCATCGGATCCTTCACCGGCAGCGCCGGGCAGCTGTGCACGAAGCCGGGGATGCTCATCGTCCCGCGGGAATCGACGATCGTCGAACTGCTGCGCACGAAGTCCTATCCGCCGGCGGCCGCGCTGCTCAACGGCCGAATCCAGGACGGCTACGTCGCCGCCCTGACCGCGCTGCAGAATCACGCCGATGTCCGGGTCCTGCACCAGGACGCCGACGCCTACGCCGACCCGCCCACACCCACGCTGCTGCACACGGACTCCGCCGCGGTGCTGGCCGATCCCGCGACGCTCCAGGAGGAGTGCTTCGGGCCGGCCTCGCTGATCGTGGAATACGACGATGAGAGCGAACTCGTCGAACTGGCCGCGACCTTCGCCGGACAGCTCACCTCGTCCATCCAGGGCACCGACGATGACGAGGTCACCGAACTCGTCGCCGTCCTGTCCCGGATCGCCGGGCGCGTGTTGTGGAACCAGTGGTCCACCGGACTGTCGGTCACCTATGCCCAGCAGCACGGCGGACCCTACCCGGCGACCACCGCGGTGACCACGACATCGGTGGGCACCGCGGCCATCGAGAGGTTCCTGCGGCCCGTGGCCTACCAGGGCTTCCCCGACCGGCTGCTGCCGGAGCAACTGCGCGAGGACAATCCCCTGCACGTGCCCCGGCGCGTGGACGGCGAACTGTCCGCACGCGGCTGATCCCCTCCCCGCTCAGCGAGCGGCGCCTGCCCGGGCGATCCCGGGCAGGCGGCCCCACCCCTTCGAATCCACACAGAATCCGCTTCTGGTCAAAGGAGACACTAGCGAATGGAAATTCAGGCCATTCTCGGAGTCCTGATCGTCGCCGCCGCGATGATCCTCTTCGTCTTTGAAAAAATCCCGATCGCCATCACCGCTGTCGGCGCATCCCTGCTCATGTGGGCGATCGGCGCCCTCGACGTCAAGGACGTCTACGCGCCCTTCGGCAGTCAGGTCACCATCTTCGTGGCCGCCATGATGATCGTCGGCAGTGCACTATTCAATACCGGCGCCATCGACATCGTCGTCGGCTGGTTCCAGAAGAGCGGGATCGAAAAACGCCCCCGCCTGCTGGTCGCGGCCATCACCCTGGTGACGTCCTTCCTGTCCGCATTCCTGTCCAACAGCGCCGTCATCGCGATCTTCCTGCCGCTCATCGCGGTCCTGGCGGCGCGGTCGACGCGCAAGATGAACGTCCAGTTGCTCGTGCTGTCCGCCGGGATCGGCGCCGCCATCGGCGGCCTGGCCACCCTGGCCGGTTCGTCCTCGCAGGTCGTCACGCAGGGCATCCTGCAGGAGACCGAGGGCGCTACGCCGATGCACCTGTTCACCCTGACCGCGGTGGGCGCTCCCCTGGTCGCGATCACGGTGCTCTACATGTCCACCATCGGCTACAACATCGGCAGCAAGGTGCTGACCAGCCCCATCCCCAGCACCTTCTCCGCGATGGGTGAGGACAAGCCGTCCGACGATAAGCCGACCAAGGGCGTCAACTGGCGGATGCCGTTCTCCGCACTCGCGCTGGTCGTCATCATCGTGGCCTTCGCAATGGGCGCGGACATCGCGATCGTCGCCATGATCGGCGCGGTCGTCATGGTCCTGACCCGCTGCCTGCCACTGCCGGATGCTCTCAAGTCGATCGACTGGAACACCATCATCATCCTCAGCGCCGCGCAGGCCTTCGGCGGCGGTCTGACGAAGTCCGGCGGCGGCCAGCTCATCGCCGACTGGGTCTCCGGCACCCTGGGCAAAACCGCAGGTCCGTGGCTTGTGCTGCTGGTCCTCAGCGTCGTCGCCATGATCCTGACCAGCTTCGCCTCCAACACCGCGCTGACCGCGATGTTCGTCCCGATCTCCATGTCGGTGGCCGGCTCCCTGGGACAGAATCCCACCAGCTGGGCCGTCATCCTGACCATCGCCTGCTCCATCGCGATCTTCACTCCGGTCGGCACCCCGTGTATGACCCAGACCATGGTCGCCGGGATGAGGTACACCGACTACGTCAAGATCGGCCTGCCGCTGGCCTTCATCCTGATCATCGCAGCGGTCTTCATCGGCATGGTCGTCTATCCGTAGACCGGCCGTCCACTGACAGGCCCCATTTCCGCCGGCGGCTGCACCCGGTCGCCGGCGGACCCCACCATTTGAAAGGCATACCCGTGAACGCTACCGATTCCGCTCCGGACAACCGCCCCCTCGTCATCGGCCTGGGCCCCGTCCCGCCGGCCGAGGTCGAACCCACTCTGGGCTCCGGCATCCGCTTCGAGCCCAATCCGGGGCCGGCCGACCTGGCCGGCGCCCAGGGCGCCATCGTGCGCGCCTCGGCCCAGATCGACGAGGCGGCGATCGCACAGCTGCCGGCGCTGCAGGTCATGGCCCGCAACGGAGTCGGCTACAACAACATCGACGTGGCCGCCGCCACCGCACACGGCATTCCCGTGTGCATTACCCCCGGCAGCAACACCAGGGCCGTGGCCGAGGGCGCCTTCGCCCATATGCTGCACCTGGTGAAGAACCTGGCGCCGTTCACCGCGCTGGTCCGCGAGGGCCGCTGGGATGAGCGCACCACGATCCCGATGGGCGACCTGGACGGCGCGACCCTGGGCATCATCGGCTTCGGGCGGATCGGCAGGCTGGTCGCCCAGATGGCGGAGGTCTTCGATATGAAGGTCCTGGCCTACGATCCCGTGGCCGAGGTCCCGGCCGAACTCGACGCGAGCCTGGAGACGATCTACGCGCAGTCCGATATCGTCTCGCTGCACCTGCCGCTGTTGGAGTCGACCCGCAATATCATCGATGCCACGGCACTGCAGGCGATGAAGCCGGGAGCGATCCTGCTCAACGTCAGCCGTGGCGGCCTGATCGACGAGGACGCGGCCCTGGCCGCCCTCGAGTCGGGCCATTTGGCCGGTGTCGGCCTGGACGTCTTCGAGTCCGAACCGCCGGCCGACCACGGCCTGTACCAGCATCCGAACACCGTCCTGACCCCGCACATGCTGGGCATCAGCAAGAAGGCGGCACACGCAAACTACGTGATGGCAGCGCAGATCGTCCGCGATGTGCTCGAAGGCAAGGAGCCCACCACCGCGGTGAGCCCGGAATAATCCGGACCCCCAGAGTGGTAAACGGCCGCTGGGCCGCACGAATCCTATTGGAAAGCAGGTTGTGATTTGACTACCACGCTCGACGTGGCCCAGCGGTTCCGCAACGATGAGATGACCCTCGGCGCCTACGTCTCAGACGCCTCTATCTTCCGGCGCCGGCCCAGGGCCGTCTTCGAACCGGACTCGATGGCGGATATCCGCGAGGCCGTGGCCTACGCCGGTGAACAGAACTGGCCGGTGACCGTGCGCGGGGGCGGAACCTCGGTGGCGGGAAATGCCATTGGCGATGGACTCATCATCGACCTCTCCCGCAACTTCAACCGGGTCATCGAGATCAACCCGCAGGCGCGCACCGCCCGCATCCAACCGGGCATCGTGTGCGACGACCTGCGCGAGGCCGCAGCGGAATTCGGCCTGACCTACGGGCCCGACCCGTCCACCCACAATCGGGCGACGGTCGGCGGGATGATCGCGAACAACGCCTGCGGCTCGCACTCCCTGGCCTGGGGCACCGCTGCGCAGAACGTCGTCGAACTGACCGTGCTGCGACCCGACGGCAGACCCGTCACCCTGTTCAAGGGCGGGACCACGGACCCGGACCTGGACGCCGAACTACACGCCCTGGTCGATGCGAACCTGGCCCGGCTGCGCACCGAACTTGGACGCTTCCCCCGGCAGGTCTCCGGCTACGGCCTGCACTACCTGCTGCCGGAGAACGGCTTCGATGTGGCCAAGGCCTTCGCCGGGTCCGAGGGCACCCTGGGCATCATCGTCGAGGCCGTGGTCCGGTTGGTCGAAGTGCCCGCGGCCAAGGCCCTGGCCGTGCTGGCCTTCCCCACCGTATTCGACGCCGCCGCGGCGGCTCCCCTGACCAGGGCCCCGGGCGTGGCCACGTCCGAGGGCATGGGCGGGGATCTGCTCGATGTGCTCAAGATCAGCCAGGGCGAGCACGCCGGCGACATCCTGCCAGGCGGCACCGCCGAGGTCCCCGGCGGTGACCGCCCTGCCGGTGGCTGGCTCTACTGCGAGACCACCGGTGTCACCGCAGCCGAGGCCGACCGCCGGGCCCGGGACCTGGTCGCCCGGTTCTCCGGCGGGGACTCCGGCATCGTCGCATCCACCATCGTGACCGACCCGACCGAGATGCGCGCCCTGTGGAAGATCCGTGAATCCGCCGCCGGACTGGTCACCCGCCTGCCCGATGGCGGTGCCGCCTGGCCGAACTGGGAGGACTCCGCGGTTCCCCCGGAGAACCTCGCCGACTACCTGCGCGAACTCTACCGGCTGCTCGACACGCACGGCCTGCGCGGCATCCCCTTCGGCCACTTCGGCGAGGGCTGCGTGCACATCCGCATTTCCTTCGATCTGGGAACGCCCGCCGGCGTCGAGGTCTTCAACGCCTTCATGCACGATGCCGCCGCTACGATCGGCCGGCTGGGCGGCTCCCTGTCGGGTGAGCACGGCGACGGCAGGGCCCGCTCCGCCCTGCTGCCGGCCATGTACTCCGCTGACATGCTGGCCCTGTTCGCCGGCTTCAAGGCGATGTTCGACCCGGATGGCTCCCTCAACCCGGGCGTGCTGGTCGATCCCGAACCCGTCACCCAGGGCATCCGGCCGGGCCCGGGCGGGCGTACTCGGGAGTTCATCCCGCTGCACGCGCTGAGCCGCGATCAGGGGTCGATCGTCAATGCGGTCAACCGCTGTGTCGGTGTTGGCTCCTGCCGTTCCATGGACGGGGCCATGTGTCCGTCCTTCCAGATCACCCACGACGAGGTCCATTCGACCCGGGGACGCGCCAGAGTCCTGTCCGAACTATTCCGCGGCGAGACCTACCCCGACGGGGTGAAGTCCGAGCAGGTCAAGGACGCGCTCGACCTGTGCCTGTCCTGCCACGCGTGCGCCAGCGAATGCCCGGTCAACGTCGACATGTCCACCTACAAGTCGGAGTTCCTCAACCAGCACTTCTCCGGGCGGATGCGCCCCATGTCGCACTACTCGATGGGCTGGCTGCCGTGGACGTCGAACATCCTGCACAAGATCCCCGGCCTGGCCTCACTCGTGAGTGCCGCCATGTCGGTGCGCCCAATCGAGTGGACCGTCATGAAGCTGGGCGGCGTGGACGCCAGCCGCTCCATGGTGAGGTTCGCCCCGCGCAGTTTCCAATCCTGGGCGAAGCGGGCCGGCCGACGCGCCGCCAGGCCCCAGCCGGCCGGGCAGCCGGCCGGCCGCGGCACACGATCCGGGACCTCGGCGTCGCATAGCGGCAGTGGACGGATCGTCCTGTGGCCCGACAGTTTCACCAATCATCTGGAGGCCGGGGTCGCGCAGGATGCGTACACGGTCCTCACCGCGCTGGGCTATGAGGTGATCGTGCCGCAGGGCTTCGTGTGCTGTGGCTTAACGTGGCACTCCACCGGGCAGCTGACGCAGGCACAGCGGGTCATCACGCAGACCTACGACCGGCTGGGCGATCTGGTCGACGGGCGCACACCGGTGGTCGTGCTCGAACCCTCCTGTGCCTCGATGCTGGCCGAGGAAGCTCCCGAACTGCTGGCCGACGATCCTCGGTCAGCCCGCCTGGCCGGGCAGATCCGCACCCTGGGCGAGGTCGTCGCCGAGCACGTCGGAAAGGATTCCTGGCCGTTCGGTGAGCTGCCCGTTCCCGCGCTATCGCAGGTGCACTGCCATGAACGCTCCCGCCGGGCCCACGGTGGGACCGCCGAGGTCCTCAACGCCCTGGGCGTCGACGAGGCGGAGATCCAGACCGGCTGCTGCGGACTGGCGGGCAATTGGGGATTCGAACCCGGCCACGCGGACATGTCACGTGAGCTGGGCGAACGCGAGCTGCTGCCGCGCGTCCGCGAATTGGAGTCGAGTTCGATGGTCCTGGCCGACGGCTATTCCTGCCGGACCCAGATCCGCGAGGGAGTCGCCGGCACCGAGCATCAGGATAAACAGGGAATGCACCTGGCCCAGGTACTGCGCAGGGCCCTGGGGCCCCAGAGCTGATGGGCTTATCCGGGCCGGATGCGGTTCCGGGTGCGTTCTAGCCGGCGATGAAGCCCGTGCCCAGTGCCGCCCAGAGGCCCTGCGGGTCGCCGTCCTCACCGGCGCGGTGCAGTGCCTGTTCGATCAGGAGCACCGCAGTGGTCTCCAGATGAGCCCGCATGGCCTCCCCTGCTCCTGCCGGGTCCCCCGCCACGACTGCCCCGATGATCGGGTCGTGTTCGGTCAGAATGCTCGAATAGTCTCGGGCATCGCCGGCTGTGGATGCGCCCAACAGCCGGGTATTGGTCCGTAGATTGTCGATGACGGTACGCCCGCGGCCCATCAGAGCCGTGTCCAGGATCAGCCCGTGCAGCCGTTGATCGTAGGCGAAGAAGAGCTTCTCGTCGTCCAGTTCGGCCGCAGCCACCATGCCGGCACGGAGTTCGTCCGCGACCTGGGTGAATTCGTCTGCGCGCCACAGTGCCGCCCGGCGCGCAGCCGGCACTTCCAAGGCGATTCTGATGCCGAAGATCTCCGCCACATCCTCCGGGCGGGTGCGCTTGATGAGGAACCCACGATTCTTCTTGATCACGACCAGGCCGGCGTCCTGCAGTCGCAGCAGAGCATCGCGCACCGGAGTGCGGGAGATGCCCAGGTCTTCGGAGAGCTGATAGACGCTGTACATGTGATCCGGGACCATGGAGCCGTCGACGACGGAGGTCCGGACGTGATCCATTACCCGTTCGGTGAGCAGCGGTTTCCGCGCAGGTTCCATAGACGCCACCCCTTGATTCTATCCGCCCGTGAATGCACTGATGGCCCCCTGGCGAGCACATCCACACGGGGTGGCTACAAGCCAGAAGACCATCAGATATTAAATTAATTGCGGCGGTGACCTACTCTCCCACACACTCCCGCATGCAGTACCATCAGCGCAATCGGGCTTAGCTTCCGGGTTCGGAAAGGGACCGGGCGTTTCCCCAACGCTCTCACCACCGCAAAACCAC
>NZ_JANIJZ010000024.1:0-30482 GCF_024580675.1 Brevibacterium sp. 50QC2O2 | reverse complement strand
AAACGCCGAGACGATGACTTCGTCATCGCCTACCGTGAATACCTGCTCGCCGCGTAGGCCACCTCGCCATGGTCGATCACCACCACCATGATCACGACCGGGCTTGACAACCTATAGGAGCATCACGAAGGCGGCGATGTTTGGCATGCAGAACGCACAGGCGGGCGGGGCGGGTCCATTCGACATCAGGGGCAGGCTGGCCCTGGTGACCGGTTCCTCCCGCGGGCTGGGCCGGACCTTCGCCCTGGGCCTGGCAGCCGCAGGCGCCCGGGTGGTGGTCCACGGAAGGGATCCGCGGGCGATCGCGGACACGGAGTCGGCCATCGCCTCGGCCGGCGGCGAGGTGGCCGGCCGGCTGCGGGTGGACCTGGGCCGGCGGGAGGAACTCGAGGCCGCCCTCGCGGCGCTGGTGGGTGAGGTGGGTGTGCCCGACATCCTGGTCAACAACGCCGGGGTGCAGCGCCGCGGGAACTTCTGGGAGATGGATCCGGCCGACTGGGACGAGGTGATCGCGGCGAATCTGTCCGCGGCGTTCTCCGTCTCGCGCCTCCTGGCACCGGGGATGATCGAGCGGGGCTCGGGCAAGATCGTCAACATCGGCTCCGTGCAGTCGATGCTGGCGCGCGCCCGCATCACCCCGTATGTGGCCAGCAAGGGCGGGATCGCGATGCTCACGAAGGGCATGGCCTCCGAGCTGGCCGAACACGGCATCCAGGTCAACACGATCTCCCCTGGATACTTCGCCACCGAGATGAACGCCTCCCTGGCCGCCGATCCGCAGTTCAACGCATGGATCGAGGACCGTACCCCGGCCCGCCGCTGGGGGAAGGAGGAGGAACTCGTGGGAACGCTGATCTATCTGTGTTCTGGGGCCTCGGACTTCGTCACGGGGCAGAACATCTTCGTCGACGGCGGGATGACCTCGGTAGTGTGATCCCGGGCGCCGCCGGTGCGTACCCGGCGCGGGATCCGCACCGGGATGGGGAGCCCGGCTATTTCGACAGGCTGACCGAACGCCCCGTCTTGATCTTCAGCGGGGTGACCTTCGCGGCTTTCTGGTCGGAGCAGCCGGACAGGATCTTCTGCATCGCCTTCTTCTCCGCGGACGTCACCGACAGCTGGTACTTGTACTTCACGCTGATCTGCGTGGCCACGTACTGGCAGCGGAAACCGGTGTTCTTCGGCAGCCATTCGGCGGCGTTCGCAGCCCCCTTCGTGCGGTTGAGGGAGGCGTCGGCGGCGATCAGGTTGAGCGGGTCGTTGGCGATGGACTCGCGCTGCCGCTGGCCGGCGGTGCCCGTCCAGTACTGTGCTCCGGAGACCCAGACGTTCTGCAGGGCGACCAGGTGGTCGATGTCCACGGAGTTCTTGCCGACCTTCCAGTTGTCGACTTCGCCGTCGTAGGGATCGTCCAGGGTTCCCGAGGCGACCTTGCACTTGCTGCCACCGGCGTACTTCACGTTCGTCATATCGCGGGCCAGGATGTCGTCGCGGGTTCGGCAGCCATTGCCGTCGTAGTCGTATGCCCAGGCCTTGCCAAACCACCGGGTCCGGTCGTAGCCGCTGGCCGGTGCCTTGCCCTTGACCGTGAGCTTCTCCAGGGTCGCGGTGGCCTTGGGCCCGTCGAGCTTCGCCCCGGCCGTGGAGCTGGACGACCCGCCCTGCGCCCCGTCCAGGATCTCGCCGAGCTCATCGCAGCCGCTGAGCCCGATCAGGGTGCCCAGCGCCAATGCCGAGGCGAGGGCCGTCTTGAGTAGGCGCGGCAACCCGGGGGCGGTGGTGCGGTGGTGCGGTGGACGGTGGGCGAAGATGCGCAATGTGAACCTCGGGGAAGAGAGATATCGAACGTATGTACGCATCGCAGTGTAGCAATGCGAACCCCGAGGCTCCTGCACGGTCCCGGGAGGCGGGCCCGGGACCGTCCGGGTTCGCTCAGCGCCTCCAGCGGTTGCGGCTCTCCGTGGAAGATGACTTGCACGTATAGGTGTGGCCGTTCGATCCAACACCCGTGGCCCCGGCCGGCTTGCAGAATGCTCCGGGGTGCACACTCTTCGAACTGGAGGAACCGCCGGACTTCGACGAGCTCTTGTGTGAAGAGCTCGAGGAGCTCGACTTCGAGGAGGAGGAATTGCTCGATGTGCTCTTGTGCGAGGAACTCGAGGACTCCTTCGCCTTCTTCGTGGCCTGGCCCGCGACCGACTTGCCGGTCGCGACCTTCTGGACTGCGACCTCGGCCGCCTTCTGCCCGGTGCAGCCGGACAGGACCCTCTTCATCGCGCCCTTCTCCGCCGAGGTCACGGACAGGGAGTACTTGTACTTCACGCTGATCTGCGTGGCCACGTACTGGCAGCGGAAGCCCCGGTTGGCCGGCAGCCATTCGGCGGCGTTCGCGGCCCCCTTCGTCCGGTTGAGCGAGGCGTCGGCGGCGATCAGGTTGAGGGGGTCGTTGGCGATGGACTCGCGCTGCCGCTGACCGGCCGCGCCCTTCCAATACTGCGCTCCGGAGACCCATGCGTTCTGCAGGGCGACCAGGTGGTCGATGTCCACCGAGTTCTTACCGATCCGCCAGCTGTCGGTCTTGCCGTCGTAGGGATCGTGCAGGGTTCCCGAGGCGACCTTGCACGTGCTGCCGTTCGCGTACTTCACGTTCGTCATATCGCGGGCCAGGATGTCGTCGCGGGTCCGGCAGCCATTGCCGTCGAAGTCGAAGGACCAGGCGCGGCCGAACCAACGCTCGCGGTCGTAGCCGGTGGCCGGCGCCTTGCCCTTGACCGTGAGCTTCTCCAGCAGTGCCAGGGCGGAGCCGCCGCCGAGCTTGGCGCCGGACTCACCCGACCGGGCGGCCTTCTTCTCCTGCTGCGCCGAGGTCGCGCTCGGCTGTGCCGCAGGCGTGGACTCCGCGTCCTGTGCCGCCCGCTGTGCGGCCTCCTCCTGCTCGGAGAGCTGCTGGGAGTCGGAGCCGCTGGGGGCGGGGCTGCTCGCGGTGGAGTCGGAATCGCATGCGGCGAGGCCGAACACCGTGCCCAGCGCCAGAGTCGCCGCGGCCAGCGGGCGGGCTATCCGGGAGATGCGGGGATGGACGGCACGGAGTGCAGTCGAAACGGGGCGGGAAGTGCGCACTATGAAGCTGTCTTTCGGGAGTGGGGACTTTCGAGATCGCTTCAATTGTAGGCCTGTGCATCCCAGCGCAGTGGAGCGCTGGGATGTGCCGGGCCCTACTCCGCGAGGAGCGCGCGCCCCGGCTGCACGGACTCCACCGTGCGGCCCTCGGCGACGACGGGTTCGCCCGCTACGAAGACGTAGCGCATCCCACGCGCCGCCTGGACCGGGACCGCGCGGGCGGCCGGTTCCAACTCCGCGAGCGCGAATACCGCGATATCGGCGTCGGTGCCCACGCCCAGGTGCCCCTTGGCTGCGAACGCAGGCGCACAACCGCGCAGCACCTGGGCGGGCAGCGTCGTGGACCGGGCCACCACCTCGGCCAGGGGCAGAACGCCCAGATCGCGGTGCAGCCACGCGAGTGCTCGGACGAAGGTCGAGGTGCTGCGCGGGTGGGCGGCCGGGCCCTCGGAGGTCGGCTTGGTCGGCATCGCATCGCTGGCGAACACGGAATGCGGCAGGGTCAGGGCGCGGACCAGCAGACCGTCGGGGCCCTGTTCGGAGTCAGGATAGGAATCGGCCAGGCACAGGCCGCCGGGATCCTGGGCGCGCAGTTCGGCCAGGCGCTGATAGGTGGCGGGGCGTTCGCCGGTGCGCAGATAGGTCACGGAGTCCGCGGGCGTGCCCTGGGCGCTCATCTTCTGCGGGTCGAGGAAGTCCGCGCCGATTACGGTCGACGAATAGGCGAAGGGGTAGGACTCGAAGGTGACGGGCAGGCCCTCGGCGTGGGCGTCGGCCAGGACCTGGGCTACGCGGGGGACCGCGGACGAGTTCGAACTGCTGATATGGCAGATGTGCACGGCGACCCCGGTGCTCCGGCTCAGGTCGATCAGTTCCTGCACCCCGGCCGGCGTTCCATGGCTGGCGCCGGAGCCCCAGCGCACGTGGACGATGAGCGGGCGCCTATAGCTCTTGGCCAGCCGGGCGACGGCGGTCAGTTCGTCCGCGCCGGTTAAGGGCGCATAGCCCAGCAGCAGGCCGATGCCGATGGCGCCGGCGGCCAACTGCGCGTCCAGCAGTTCGACGATGCGGTCGATCTGTGCGGCATCGGCCGGCTGCTTCCAGTTCTCCAGGGACTGCACCGCGGCGAAGGCGTCGAGTGGCAGCTGGGGGAGTGCCGCGATCTGTTCCGCGTCCATGTTCTCCATGACGATCGCGCGGGCGTGCAGCCAGCCGGCGGAGTAGCCGAAGTTCAACGGCCTGCCCTGGGCTTCGGCGGCTTCGACCGTGGGCGGCAGGGGAGTGACCCCGCATTCGAGTTCCAGGGTGGTGGTCACTCCGTCTTGGGCCTGCAGGCGGTGGCCTTCGATGTTCTGCGCGTGGGAGTGGAGGTCGATGAAACCGGGGGTGATGATGAGTCCTGTCGCATCGATCGTGCGTGCGGCGGCAGGGGGTCCCGCGGGGATGTCCCCGGCCGAGGCCGCCCCGACATAGCTGATCTTCCCGTCCCGGATGCCCACGTCGTAGGCGCCGTGCAAGCCATTCTGTGGATCGACGAGTGTTCCGCCGGTGATGAGGATGTCGTGGTGCATGGGTCTCCTGCTCGCTGTGATCGTCGAATCGTGACTGTCGGATTCATCTTGCCGACAACTCTAGTGCCGTGTGATCCATCCCACTGAATAGGGCATGGATGAATCACGTAAATGGCGCGGCAACGCGAGGATGCAAGCCGGCCGACAGCCGGATTGACGCATATGTCAACACTGCCGTATCGCCTGCCGGGCATTGGGTTGACGCAGGTGTCAACGTGCCATACCTTCGACTCACATCCTGGCAACGGAGCCGAAGGACCTTTATGAAGCATTTCATCACCACCGTGATCGCCTCCCTGTGCATCCTTGCACTGGCCGGCTGTTCATCCACCGCGGCACAGGACCGCGCGCAGGAACTGGTCGTCGCCATCGACGGCGACATCTCCTCGTTCGACCCCGTTATGGGCAACTCGGGCAACGACCACACGATGCTCTACCCCGTCTACGACACCCTGTTCGACTTCGACCCCAAGACCTTGGAACCCAAACCCGGTCTGGTGGACAAGTGGGACTACCCGAGTGCGAAGAAGCTGGTCATGCACCTGCGCAGCGGAGTGAAGTTCCACGACGGGACGACCTTGGATGCAACCGCGGTGAAGGCGAACCTGGAACGGGTGCGCAGCAAGGGCTCGAACCTCCAGGCCGAACTCGCGGCAGTCGACGACATCAAGGTGGTCGACCCCTCCACCATCGAACTCGACCTGAAGACCGCCGACACGTCGCTGCCGCTGCTGCTCTCCGACAGGTCGGGGATGATGGTCTCGCCCAAGGCCATCGAGGCCGGCGTGGCCAAGCTCAAGACGAATCCCGTCGGCACCGGGCCGTGGAAGCTGACCTCATGGCAGCGCGGGACGGCCATCAAATACACGGCCTTCGACGACTACTGGAACAAATCCGTGAAGGTCGAACCCCGATTGACCATCCGGATCTTCACAGATCCGAAGACCCGTGTCGACGCGCTGACCACCAGCCAGGTCGATATGGCCTTGGCCGTGGGCCCTGCGGATGCCGGCAATCTGGAGCTCAACAGCCGGATCACCGTCCACCCGGACAATTCGATCCGCGTGCGGATGGTCTACCTCGATATGTCCTCCGAGGACACCTTTGCCCAGAAGAAGCTGCGGCAGGCGGTGAACCTGGCGATCGACCGGGAGCAGATGGCCAAGGTCGGATTCTTCGGCTACGCCCAGCCCGCCTACACCTACCTGCCCGCCAGCCACTGGGCCTCAGTAGAAGACGATGTCCCCCACAAAGTGGACCCGGAGAAGGCCAGGGCGCTGGTCAGGGAAGTCGGCGCCGAGGGCAAGAAGTTCTCCATCCTCCTGCCCAACGACTCGAATTCGGTGCGGGTGGGAGAGATCATCAGAGCCTCTCTGGGAGACATCGGCCTGCAGGTCGACATGGAACCCAGGGAAGTGGTGCAGTCGACCACCGAATACTTCGACGAACTGCGCCAGCCCGGCCTGCTGTCCGCCTGGACCGGCCGGCCCGATCCGGGACAGATGTACCGGCAGCTGCTGGGCACGACCGGTTACTACAACGCCGGCCACGGAGTCACCCCCGGGCTGGACGATCTGGTGACGAAGGCGAATGCGCAGAAGGACCAGGACGCGCGCGGCGCACTGCTGAAGAAGGCGGGAATGGCGGCCTTCGAGAACGCCAGCCAGCTGCCGTTGGTGTTCGAGGACCGGATCACCGCCGTCAACCAGGGCGTCGAGGGCTACCAGTCGAACCTGTTGGGCAAACCCAAATTCGTCGGCATCACGAAGTCGAGGTGAACCATGGCAACCGTTGAAATCGAGAACCTGTGCGTCGGATTCGACACCCCGCGCAATCCCGGGGACTACGCCCCGGTGGTCAAGAACGTGAGCCTGCGGATCGACGAGGGCGAGATCTTCGGCCTGGTGGGCGAATCCGGATCCGGCAAGTCGGTCACCGGCCTGGCGGTCATGGGCCTGCACGATCAGCGGCGCTCGCGGATCACGGGATCCGTCAAGGTCGGCGGGGTCGAACTGCTCGACGCCGAACACACAGTGCAGGCGCAGTACCGCGGAACCCGGGTCTCCATGGTGTTCCAGGAGCCGATGACCGCACTCGACCCCGTCTTCACGATCGGCCAGCAGCTCACGGAGACCCTGCGGGCGCACCGCCGGATTTCCCGGGCCGAGGCCAAACGCCAGTCTCTGGACATGCTCGACCGGGTGGGCATCCCGGACCCGGCCGGGCGCTTCGGCGCTTACCCGCACGAGCTCTCAGGCGGCATGCGCCAGCGCGTGGTCATCGCCATCGCCCTGCTGTGCGGGCCCACTCTGCTGATCGCAGACGAACCGACCACTGCAGTCGATGCGACGGTGCAGCTGCAATTGCTGCGTCTGATCAAGGACATGTGCGCGGAGTTCGGGACCGCGGTCCTGTTCATCACACACGACCTGGGCGTGGTCAACCAGCTGTGCGACCGGGTGGCGACGATGTACGCCGGGGAGATCGTCGAAACGGGACCGGTCAAGCAGGTCCTGGCCGCTCCGGCCCACCCCTACACCGGTGCCCTGCTCAACGCCCTGCCGCGCTTCGAAACCCGCGGCATGCATCTGCAGACACTGCCGGGGCGGGTGCCGCCACCGGGTCAGGAAGGGCAGGGCTGCTGGTTCGCCGAGCGCTGCGCCTTCGCCGCGGAGGCCTGCCGTGGCGCGCACCCCGAATTGCTACCGGTGCCGGGCACCCCTCCCGGCACCTCCGCCGAGGCCCCGACAGGGTCGGCGGATACACAGCCGCGGGCCGCCAGGATGACGCGCTGTGTGCGCGTCGGGCAGATCGATCCCTTGGCACGCCCGCAGGAGGTAGAACATGTCTGAGACCACAACTCCGGCTCCGGGCGCGGATTCCGTCGCGCCCCGATCGGGCGAGCCCCTGCTGCGGCTGACCGGAGTCGACGTCGACTTCAAGGTCGGCTGGAAGAGGAAACTGCACGCGGTCCGCCAGGCCGACATCGAGGTGCGCGCCGGCGAATCCATCGGGCTGATCGGCGAGTCCGGTTCGGGCAAGTCGACGCTGGCCCGCGCGCTGATGGGCTTGCTGGAGCCCAGCGGCGGCACCGTCGAATGGCGCGGCCAGAACACCGCGACCCTGACCGGAGCGCAGAAGCGGGCCTTCACCCGCTCGGTGCAGATGATCTTCCAGGATCCGCATTCGGCGCTGGACCCCCGGCGCCGGATCATCACCTCGGTGATGGAGCCGATGCACGTCCTGGGCATCGGCGATCCGGCCGAGAGGGCGCGGCGGGCCGATGAGGCCCTGGAGCGGGTCGGGCTGCGCCGCGACCTGGCCGATCGGTTCCCCCACCAGCTCTCCGGCGGGCAGAAACAGCGTGCGTGCATCGCCCGCGCGCTGGTCGTCGAACCCGAGGTCCTGGTCTGCGATGAGTCCGTCGCGGCACTGGACGTGGCCCTGCAGGCCGAAGTGCTCAACCTGCTGGCCGATCTACGCGACGAACTGGACCTGGCGATCGTCTTCATCAGCCACGACCTGTCCGTGGTCGCCCACATCTGCCAGTGGATCAACGTCATGTACCTGGGTGGGATCGTGGAACGGGGGAACACGGAGGACCTGACACTCCACCCGCGCCACCCCTATACCGCAGGGCTGCTGTCCTCGCACCTGTCGACCAAGGTCGATGAGAACCAGTTGGACGCCCAGCCGCTGATCGTCGGCGACATCCCCAGCCCTCTCAAGCCTCCCAGCGGCTGCCGGTTCAACACCCGCTGCCCCTTCGCCACCGATGTGTGCCGACGGGTCGAGCCTGCTTTCGAACAGACCGACACGGGCACGGAGGCGGCCTGCCACAGGTGGGCGGAACTGTCCTTGGAGAGGAGCCTGCGGTGACCTTTCTCAAAATGTTCGGCACGCGTCTGCTGTCGATCATCCCCACCCTGATCCTGGCCTCGCTCATCGTCTTCATGCTGCAGCGGCTGATCCCGGGCGACCCCGCCAATGCGATTGCCGGCGAGTACGCGACCCCCGAACGGTTGGCGGAGATCCGCGGGGAACTGGGCATCGACAAGCCCCTGTGGCTGCAGTACCTGAGCTGGATCGGCAATGCCCTGACCGGCAATCTGGGCGTGTCCTTCATGACGGGCCAGTCGGTCACCTCCCTGATAGCCGAACGCCTGCCGGTGACGATCCTGCTGACCACATTCGGCTTGATCGTCGGCGTGGTCATCGGCCTGCCCACCGGTGTCTACGCCGCATCACGTGCCGGTGGCCGGCTGGACCGGATACTCACGAGTGCCGCGACCCTGGGTCTGGCCCTGCCGAACTTCTGGGTCGGGATGATCCTGATCCTGGTCTTCTCCATCACCCTGGGCTGGCTGCCGGGACCTGGCGGTCCACTGTTCTCATCGGACCCCCTGGGCAGTATCCAATCGATGCTGCTGCCGGCGGTGGCCCTGGGCCTGGTGGGCGGTGCGGAGATCTGCCGCCAGGTGCGCAGCGCCATGATCGAGGACCTCGGCAGCGACCATGTGCGGACCCTGCGGGCCAAGGGCCTGCCGGGCATGCAGGTTCTGTGGCACCACGCGCTGAAGAACTCGAGCTTGCCGTTCCTGACGATCGTCGGCCTGCAGATCTCCCGGCTGCTGTCGGCCTCGGTCGTGGTGGAGACCGTGTTCGGCCTGTCCGGGCTGGGCACCCTGATCGTCACCGCGACGAACCAGCGCGAATACATGGTGGTCCAGGGCGTGGTCCTGGTTATGGCCATGCTTGTGGTGTTCACCAACTTCATCGTCGACATGCTGTACCGAGTACTGGACCCGAGGATCAAATAATGAGTGACGTGGTGAGAACGACGAACCCCCTGCCCACCGGACCAGGCGCCTCTGCCGGTGCCGTGGCCCGCAAACCGGCTCCGTCCTTCGTGAAATGGGCCAGTATCGTGATCCTGGCCGGCGCGGTGCTGCTGCTGGTCGCCGGCCGCTTCATCACCCCGTACGATCCGAACAAACAGGATCTGACCTCGGTGTTCTCCGGTCCCTCGCCCGCCCACTGGTTGGGCACCGACGACCTGGGCCGCGATGTCCTCAGCAGAATGCTGGTGGGCGGGCAGGCCACGATCCTGGCCAGTCTCTTCGCCGTCGCCCTGGCCCTGGTGCTGGGCTTGGTGGTCGGGATCCTGGCCGGTTATCTGGGCGGCTGGGTCGATGTGGTGCTGATGCGCGTGGTCGACGCCTTCCTGGCCTTCCCCGCAATCGTCCTGGCGATCGGGGTGACCGCGACGATGGGCATCGGCCTGTTCAATGCCATGTTCGCCGTCGGCATCGTGCTGGCGCCGGGCATCGCGCGGCTGGCCAGGGCACAGACGCTCAGCGTCAAGGAATCCACCTACATCGAGGCGGCCCGATCCTATGGTGCCCGAGGATTCCGGCGGATGGTGCTGCCGCACATCGTGCCGAATATGATCCAACCGGTGGTCGTCCAGACCGCGGTGATCTTCGGCCACGCGATGATCGCCGAGGCCTCCCTGAGCTTCCTGTCCCTGGGCGTGCAGCCCCCGGAGTCCTCCTGGGGCGCGGTGCTCTCGCGGGCCTATGCGTTCATGAGCCAGGCGCCGTATGCGATCATCATCCCGGGCGTGGCGATCGCGCTCATGGTCTTCGCCGTCAACATCATGGCCGATGAGGTGCAGACCTGGCTGGATCCGAAACGCAGGAAGTGACTCAGAAGCCGACCATGCGCAGGTAGAGGTCGGTGCAGTGTTCGACCGCCTCGTCCAGGGAACCGAATTCGCGGTCGATCATCGTCGAGGCGGCCACCAGGATCGAGCGGATGCTGATCGCGATCACCTCGGGTGGGGCCGCTGGGGTGGCGCCGGCGGCGATCATCCGCTTGATCTGCCCGATGGTGCGCCGCCGCGGACGCATCACGATCTCCTCCTGGATCGCGGCGATCTGCGGATCGTTGGCAGCCTGTTCCTCGAACACCTGCAGGATCGGCAGATAGTCCCGGTAGGCCAGCAGGAAGGCCCTGACCGAGGCCGCGGACAGGGCGCGCTGATCGTCGACGATCGGACCGGTATAGGAATGGGCTGCCAGGAAGTCGTCGCGCACGGCCTCGGCCACATGCCGCAGCACGTCCTCCTTGGACGTGAAGTAGACGTAGAAGGTGGGGCGCGAGACCTCCGCGGCCTCCGTGATATTCGAGATCGCCGTCGCCGCGAAACCCCGCCTGGCGAACACGGACCGGGCGGCGACCAGGATAGCGGCCTTCGTCCGGCTGTCCTTGTCCCGGCGGTCCGCGCGTGCGCTGGCCCAATCGACTCCGATGGCTACCGTCCTAGTTCGTCGTTGATCCGCTGCTTCAACTTGTACTTCTCGATCTTGTTCGTCGGCGTGCGCGGAATGTCGTCGACGATCCTGATGTGCCGTGGTCGCATGAACTTCGGCATCGTGTCCTCAGCATACGCAGTCAGATCCTCCGCTGTGACCGGCGAATCCGGGTTCGTCACGACATAGGCGACGATATCGTCCTCGTCGCCCACCTCGCCGGGGATCGCGAAGACGGCGCTGTACTGCACCTGCGGGTGCTGGTTGAGCATGTCCTCGACCTGGAAGGATGACAGGTTCTCCCCACGTACCCGCATCCGGTCGCCCATCCGATCGACGAAGCGGAACATCCCGTCGGCGCGCTTGACCGCAGCATCGCCGGTGTGGAACCAGCCGTGCGTCCAGGCGCTCGCCGTGGCCTCCGGCTTGCCGATGTACTCGTCGAGGAAGAGGTGGTCGACCAGGGGTTTGAACACCAGCTGCCCGGCGATGCCCGGCGCGCACTCATGGTCCTCGGCATCCCAGACGGCCGCCTCGACGAAGCGGGTGGGGTGTCCCATCAGGCCCTTCTCATCGGCCTGGTCGCCGCCGACGATCGGCTGACCCGCCGCCTGCGCCGCCGCGCGGGCCGCGGCGTTGTCCAGCCCGAACACGAACTCCGTTGGTGTGCCACCGGGTTCGTCCCCGGCGAACTCGTCGATCAGCATGGCCAGGGAGGCACCCGATTCCGTCTGGCCGAAGCCCGCAGTGACGAAGTCGAAGCCGAATCGCTGCGCGACCTGTTGGTGGTTCAGCGGCAGGGGTTGCATATGCACCTTGCGCAGGCTGTTGGCGGCGTCCTCGGGCCCTGCCGGGGCGTTCATCAGCCAGGGGATCATGACGTCGAGCAGGATCGCCGAGGTGGCATGGCGGCGGTTGATCCTGCTCCAGAACTCGCTGGAGGAGAACTTGTCCCAGATCGCGGCCTCGGCGCCCATCCACAGGGCTCTGACCACATTGCACATGGCTCCACCCACGTGGTACATCGGCAGATCGTTGTAGATCACGTCGGTGTCGTCGATGAGCTGGCGCATGCTGTAGATGTACTGATTGATCCACCTGTGCGGTTGCAGTACGCCCTTGGCAGGGCCCGTGGTGCCCGAGGTGTAGATGATGTTCGCCGGATCGGCATCGGTGACTGTGACTTCCGGGGCCCTAGCCGGCTTGGCCAGTTCGTCCCAGGCGATCCGGTCCCAGCCGCTCTCGGGCGCCGCGGCCGCTGCCTGGGCCCGCGCAGCCGAGGCCGCGTCCCCGTCTGCGAAGACGATCACCGGTGCGCTGTGGTCGGTCGTGCCGCGGACGGCGTCGAGGGTGCCTGCCAGGGCCGCGTCGACGATGATGAGATCCGGGCGGGTGTCGGCCAGCTGATAGCTCAACAGCCTGCCGGCGTAGGAGAAGTTGATGGGGCAGTACAGGGCGCCGGCCCGCCAGATGGAAAGCATGGTCTGCGTGGCCAGCATGGCGTCGGTGGTGAAGACCGAGACCCGCGAGCCCTTGCGGATGCCCAGCCGGTGCAGATTGCCGGCGATCGTCCCCGTCGATTCCTGTAGCCCGGCATAGGTGTGGACGCGATCGCGTTCTCCGTCGTAGACGGCCACCGCGTCCGGGGTACGAGCGCTCCAGTAGGCCATCCGGTCCAGGACGGTCGCGCCCTGGGCGGTCAGTTCTGCGGTGAGCTCATCTTCCTGCTGTGGCACTTCCTGTTGTGACATCTTCGTCACCTTTCTCTTCGTGATTCGGCGGCGGTCGCCCCGCGGTTCAGGGGCGCACACCGAAGCTCGGCGCGCCGAGCTGCTTGGGCAGGGCCCGGTAGGCGTCCTCGACCCAGTCGACCAGCAGGCCCCTGGTGGTGCGCGGGTCGATGATGTCCTGCACGCTGAAGGTCTCCACCGTCCGGAACGGCGAGGACACATGTTCCAACTGTCGGGTCAGGTCCGCCAGCAGCGCCGCCGGGTCGTCGGAGGCCTGCAGCTGGGCGCGGAAGGCCGCCTCGATCCCGCCCTGTGGCGGCAGGGAGCCCCAGTCTCCCGAGGGCCAGGCCCAGGAGCGCTGGGCCCGATGTCGGTTGACGACCCCGGCGCCACCGACCCCGTAGACCCGGCGCAGCACGATCTCGGCCTGCGGAATGGTGGCCTGGTAGGCCGCCGCAATGGCGCGGGCGCCGCCGCGGATGGTGGCGCGGCGCTCGGCCTGCGAGCCGATGGACATGCCGGCCTGATCGGTGAACGAGATCATCGGCAGGTGGAAGGTCTGGCACAGGTCCGTCAGCCGCTGCATCGCCTGCGCGCCCTCCAGCGACAGCGTCGCACCGCGCATCGGATCCCCGGAGATCACGCCAACGGGGTAGCCGTCCAAGCGCGCCAGCCCGGTGTAGGTGCCGGAGCCGTACTCCGCGTACTGCATGAGTGAACCGGCGTCGAAGATCCGCTCCAGGATCGAGGTGATCTCGTACGGGATGCGCGGATTGCGCGGGACCGCGGACAAAAGGTAGTCCACATCCGTATCTCCCGGTTCGCAGGGCGTGCCGCGCTGCGGCAGTTCGTGGACGGACTGGGGCAGATAGGACAGGAACCGTGCTGCGATCTTGTACGCCTCGGCCTCGGAATCCGCGAAGCGCTCGACGATGCCGTTGTCGCGGTGGATGTCGTAGCCGCCCAGCTGCTCCTTCGTCAGGTCCTCACCCGTGGCGGCCCTGACCACCGGGGGTCCGGCGGTGAAGATCTGGCCGATGCCCTTGACCAGGATGCCCAGATGGCTCATGACGAACCGGGCCGCGCCCAGGCCCACCGTGGGCCCTGCGGCGATCGAGACGACGGGGACCCTGGACAGGTTGTCCACCACGGCATCCCAGCCCGGATTGACCGGCAGGTACATGGCGCCGGCCTCCAATACCTTCTTCACACTGCCGCCACCGGAGGCCCCATCGAGCACGCGGACCACGGGCAGCTGCAGTTCGCCGGCCAGGTGTTCGGTGAAGATCTGCTTCTCGTGCACCGCTGCGTCCCCGGAGGATCCCCGGATGGAGAAGTCGTCGACTCCCAGCAAGACCTTGCGGCCGTCGATCCGGGCGGTGCCGGAAAGGTAGTTCGAGGGCTTGACGGCTGTCGGCTTGCCATCGTCGTCGTAGGCGCCGAAGCCGGCCAGCGGCCCGATCTCCTTGAAAGTGTCGGCATCGGCGAGCGCGTCGATGCGCTCGCGGGCGTTGAGCCGTCCGGTATCGGCTTGCACGCGCAGTTTGTGCTCCCCGCCCATCAGCTGGGCCTGCTCCAGGCGCCAGTGGACCTCGGCGACTTCGGGGGACCAGTCGGCGGGTGCCGTGCCGCTTGGCGTCGCGTGGCCGTCCGCGTGTCCGGACTCTTCGGCGCTGGGTGTTGGTCGGCCTGCGTCACCGGTCGCCGTGGCCGAGGCCTCGGCGGGCAGGGTGTAGGCCAGGACTTCGCCCGCCTGCACCAGGTCGCCCGGTTGCGCGAGAACGGCGGCCAGTGTCACCGGCTCGCCGGCCGCGACCGGATGTTCCATCTTCATCGCCTCGAGGGTGAAGAGGACGGTGCCGGCGGGCACGCTCTGACCGGGTTCGACATGTGCGCGGGAGAACACCCCCGACATCTGCGCGCGGATCGGGGTGGCGCCCTCGGGCACTCGGACCGCGGGGGCCTCGGCGCCGTGGGAATCGGTGGTGTGGGAGTTGGCCGCGTCCAGCGAATCGGAGGGAGCGGCTGCGGCGGGTTCGTAGGCGGCTGCCGCCTCGAGCAGTCGGCCCAGGTGCTCCTGCAGGTAGTCGGTGCTGAAATCGCCGGCGAGGAATGCCCCATCCTCGACGATGGCGCGGGCCAGCGCGGCGTTCGTGTGCACGGGAGCGGTCGACAGCCGGCCCAATGCGTGGGCGGTGGTCCGGGCTGCGGCCGTCAGGGTGGGGCCGGTGCCGATGACCTTGGCGATCATCGAATCGAACCGCGGATCGACGCGGGAACCGGGGGCCAAGGCGGTGTCGACGCGTACATAGCGGCCGACCGGCAGGATGGGGTCGGCCACGATGCCGGCTGTCGGCGCCACGGTTCCGTCTGGCTGGAGCGTCTCCGCATTGATCCGGGCCTGGATCGCCACGCCCGATCTGGCCGGTGGGGAGTCCAGGCCCAGTTGGTCCAGGGTATTGCCCATGCCCAGTTGCAGTTGGAGCGCGACGAGGTCCAAACCCGTGATCGCCTCGGTGACGGTGTGTTCGACCTGCAGGCGTGGATTGACCTCCATGAAGAAGAACTGTGGTTCTTCCGAGCCCTGTGCATCGAGGAGGAACTCGACGGTTGCCAGGGCGCGCAGGCCCGAGGCCTGGGCCAGGGCGAGCGCGGCGTGCAGGATCCTCTCTTCGAGTTCGGGTGGCAGCCAGGGCGCGGGCGCGATCTCCACGACCTTCTGATTACGGCGCTGGACCGAGCAGTCGCGGACCCAGGCGTGTTGGACGTGGGCGCCGTCGCCGAGCACCTGGACCTCGATGTGGTGTGGATGGGAGACGAAGCGTTCGAGGAAGAAGTCGTCCTGGCCGAAGGCATGCAGGGCCTCGGTCCGGCAGGATTCGATCGCCGCGTGCAGGCTGCCGGCGGGGTCGGTGGCGCTGACCTGGCGGATGCCCCGGCCTCCGCCGCCGGCGACGGCCTTGACCATGATGGTGTCGTGTTCTGCCAGGAAGGCCGCGGCGGTCTGTGGATCGGGGTTCAGGCCGGTGCCGGGGACTACGGGGATGTCGAGTTCGCCGGCCAGACGGCGGGCGGTCTCCTTGTTGCCGAAGGTTCTCAGGGTCTGCGGGTCGGGGCCGATGAAGGTGATTCCCGCGTCGGCGCAGGCTTCTGCGAGTTCGGAGCTCTCGGACAGGAAGCCGTAGCCGGGGTGCAGCGCCAGGGCGCCCGTGGCGCGGGCGGCCGCGATGATCCGGTCGATGTCGAGGTATCCGGCGACCCCGCTGCCGGGCAGTTCGACGGATTCGTCTGCGGCTGGGATGTGGATGTCATCACCGGCTACGTGGATGGCTACCGACTGCCACCCCAAGGTACGCAGGGCATCGGCGATCCGGACTGCGATTTCGCCGCGATTTGCAATGAGAACCTTGGGCACCGTTGCCTCCATGCTGGCGGAACCCCGCCGTTGACAGCACTGTCAATCGCTAAGATAGCGCGCGTTGACAGTGCTGTCAACGAGGGGCGTATGGCCCGGTCGGCGACCATGCTGTCCTCACCCACTCATGACGGCACCGGTCTGACGCCATAGATCATCCAGTTCTTCCAAACGGGCGGCACTGCGCTCCGGATCGAGGTCTGCCAAGGCCGTGACGATGCACTGCACCAGGCTTACGGCGCAGGTGGCCGAGGCCATCGGGCCCATTCCCTCCGATGGCACCAGCAGTAGTTCGTCGGCCAGGTCGGCCAAATGGGAGTGCTGATCGGCGATCACGATGATCTTCACGCCGCGTTCGTGGGCAATCCTGCACATCTGGTAGATGGCGGTGCTCGTCTTCCAGACGGAGATGGCGACCAGGCAGTCTCCTGGGTGAAGCAGCCGGACCGCGTTGAGCATTGTGGTCACCGACCCGCCCTCGAACGCTATGTTGAAGCCCAAGCCCCTGCTGTTGTGCGCCAACAACTGAGCTGGGCCGGCCCACGAGCCGGTAGCCAGGACCGTCGACATGCGCGATTCTGCAATGATCCTTGCAATTCGGACAAGGTCATCTTCCTGCAGCGTTTCCGCCAAGACCTGGAGGAGTGCTGCGTCCTTCGACATTCCGGTGATTGCGCGGTCGGATCTGCCCGCGCTGGCATGTTCATAGTGTTTGCGGACGTCGAGGGATGACAGGAATCGGTTGCGGACCTCAGTGGACAGAGCCGGCCATCCGGCGAATCCAATGGCCTGAGCCGCACGGACAACGGTTGCGGCGTTGACTCCCGCCGTTTCGGCCAACTGCTGGGTGTTGCAGTAGGAGGCGCGTTCGGGGTCGGCGGAGATGGCGTTGAGGACGGCGATGGTCCCTTTTGACAGCTTGTTCGAGGCGGCTAGGGAGTCAATCCACGTTGCAACAATGCTCAATTCTGCTTCTCCTATTGCAATGATCGCTGCAATCAGCTTATATTAACCGTGTGAGGTGAAGCACATGGTGCTTTTCAGTTTTGCTCAGAGTATCCAAGTGACCCACACCCACGGTGGACCCGGAGTCGTGTCACGTGCAGTGGCGGCGGGTAGCCGTACCAAAGACGACCATGTAGTTACCAAGTTGAAGGAGATAACTTCATGAGAAAGCGACTACTGCCTCTTGTGGCCGTGCTGAGTGCCGGGGCCATGTTCCTCAGCGCCTGCGGTGGCGGCGATTCGGGCAGCGATTCCAAGGCCGACGTCGATGCGAAAACCGGTTTCGCCCAGTACACCGGTGATCCTCAGAAAGGCGGGGTCGCCACCATTCTGGGCAGCACGGACTTCTCCTACCTGGACCCTGCTATGGGCAGCGACGGCAATGTCATGAACCTCTACCAGCTGCTCTACCGTAATCTGGTCCAGTACAAGTACAACCGTGATTCGGGCGAACTCGAGCTGGTCGGCGACCTGGCCGAGGACACCGGTAAGTCGAACAAGGACGCCACCCAGTGGACGTTCAAGCTCAAAGACGGAATCACGTTCGATGACGGTAGCCCCATCACCGCCCAGGACATGAAGTTCGGGATCGAACACGCGCTGGATCCCAGCCTGGCCATCGGCCTGGACGATGTGCAGAGCTATATCAAGGGCGCCTCGAAGTACAAGGGCGTGTTCGAGGATCCCAAGGGACTCGATTCCATCAAGGTGATCGACGACCGGACCATTCAGATCACAACCGAACAGCCGATGGCCGATTTTCCAAAGGTGATGGCCACCGCTCCTGCTGTGCCCTTCCCCAAGGACAAGGTGACCAAGGCCGACCAGATTCAGAAGGATCCAATCTCCTCCGGCCCCTACAAGGTCAAGGAGTACAAGCGGGGCGAATCGCTGACGCTGGAACGCAATGAGAACTGGAAGCAGGAAACGGACGATATCCGTCCGGCGAACTTGGACGGCTACAAGTTCCAGCTGGGTCTGGACCAGAACACCATCGACCAGCGGCTGATCTCCGGTCAGGGCGAGGACAAGAACGCAATCGCGTCATCGACCAACCCCGTGGTGTCGGCGAACCTGGCGAAGATCACCCAGGATAAGAAGCTGGCGGCGCGGACCGTGCAGGGCCAGGCCTCGTGCAACTACTACATGGCCATGAATACGACCAAGAAGCCATTGAACAATGTCAAGGTGCGCCAAGCGCTCAACTGGGCAGTCGACAAGTCCAGCGTGGTCAATGCCTCCGGCGGACCGAAGCTGGCGGAAACCGCTCCGAACCTGCTGTTGCCCAACGTGCCCGGCTATAAGTCCGAGGATCCGTACGCGACGGACGGCAACAAGGGCGACCCGGAGAAGGCCAAGGCCATGCTGAAGGAGGCCGGGGCCGAGAACCTGAGCCTGACCATGGACGTGCGCGCCCTGCCGATGTGGCAGGCCCAGGCCGAGGCCGTACAGCAGTCCCTGGCCAAGGCAGGCGTCACCGTCAAGCTCAACGTCATCGACCAGGCCAAGTTCTACGAGGTTGTCGCCACTCCCAGCCAGCAGAAGGACATGACCATCACCGGTTGGTGCGGAAACGGTTGGTTCTCCGGCCAATCCCTGCTGCAGTCGAACTACGATGGCACCCGCATCACGGAGACCGGCAACCGGAACCAGTCGCAGATCAACGACAAAGAACTGAACAAAATGTTCGCCGATGCCGCCATCGATCCGAACCTGGAATCGAAGAACGAGAAGTACATCAAGATCAGCGACAAGATCGCGGAGCTCGCTCCAGTCGCCCCGCTGGTCCGTCCTCGCCCGCTGCAGATGGTGGGAACGAACATCGGTGGTGCCTTCGCGAATCCGTCGAAGACCGGCTACATCGATTACAACCAAATCGGTCTGCTGAACCCGGAGGGATGATCCACTCATGACCGCCTCGCCCAACACCCAAGTTGGAGAGTTTGGTCAACCGGCCCCGGGCGAGTCCTTCTCGCCTGGGGTCCGGGCTTTCCGGAAGATTATCCGCAAGCCCTCGGTGATCCTCTCTCTCGCATTTCTGGCACTGATCGTCCTGTTGGCGATCTTCGCCCCGCTGGTCACCCGGCTGTCCGGCTGGGACCCTTTCACCTATGACGAAGCCGCGGTGGACCCGTCCTCCGGCGGTCTGCCACTGGCTCCGCTGGGTGGCATGAGCGCAGAGCACTGGCTGGGCGTCGAACCACAGAACGGCCGCGACATCTTCGCCCGTATCGCCTATGGGGCCAGAGTGTCGCTGCTGGTCGGCATCTGCGCCACCGCCATCACCATGCTCCTGGGCGTGGTTATGGGGTTGCTGGCCGGATTCTTCGGCGGCATCGTCGATGCCGTGATTTCGCGCCTGATGGACTTCCTCATGGCCTTCCCTGCCCTGATCTTCATGATCGCGATCCTCTCCGCACTACCCCAGGGCAATCGTCCCGCCCTGCTCGTGATCGTGCTCAGCATCTTCAGCTGGCCGGCCACAGCCCGCGTGATTCGCGCTCAGACCATGTCACTGGCGAACCGGGAATTCGTCGAGGCGGCACGAACCTCGGGGGCCGGCTGGGCGCCGCTGGTGTTCCGCGAGGTCCTGCCGAACCTGTCGGGCACGATCATCGTGATGGCCACTCTGGCGATCCCGAACTTCATCGCCACCGAGGCCGGTCTGTCCTTCCTGGGTGTGGGCATCACCCCGCCGAATCCGTCCTGGGGACAGATGATCGCATCGGCTGTTCCCTGGTATTCCAGCGATCCGATGTTCTTCGCGATTCCCGGCATCCTGCTGTTCCTCACCGTCTTCGCATTCACCGTGCTGGGTGACAACCTGCAGAAGATCTTCTCCGGAGGGTTCGAATGATCTCCTATCTGCTCAAGCGCTTCGGCGCGGCGATCATCATCATGCTGTTCGTCGTGTTCTTCACCCTCCTGGTGTTCTTCAAACTCTCCCCGGACCCGGCCGCCAGCATTTGCGGTCAGACCTGTACACCGGACCGGATCGAGACGATCAGGACCCAGATGGGACTGGACCAGCCCTTCTTCGCCCAGTTCTTCGCATTCCTGGCTGGCATCTTCGTGGGTCGCGATTACGGCGAGGGTGCATCTGCGATCCATTGCGGGGCACCGTGCATCGGGTATTCGTTCCAGACCGGCCAGAGTGTTCTGCAGGGCATCATGGATCGGATGCCCGTGACCCTGACCATCGCCATCGGCGCTGCCGTTCTATGGCTGCTGACAGGCGTGGCCGCCGGCGTCATCAGCGCGGTCAAGGAGGGTACCTGGTGGGATCGAGGGGCGATGGCCTTCGCCCTGGCAGGCATCTCCCTGCCGAATTACTTCGTCGCACTGGTTCTGCAGTACCTGTTGGTGGTCCAGCTCGAATGGCTGCCATTCCCCACCGCCGTTCCGTTCAGTGAGAGCCCGGGACAGTGGTTCGCCACCTACATCATGCCGTGGATGGTGCTGGCCCTTATGTATGCCTCGATGTATGCACGGCTGACCAGAACGAACATGATCGACACCATGGGGGAGAATTTCATGCGGACGGCCAGGGCAAAGGGTCTCAAACCTGGCCCTATCCTGATCCGCCACGGGCTGCGGCCGTCGTTGACCCCGATCGTCACCCTGCTGGGCGTCGACTTCGCCACCCTGCTGGGCGGTGCGCTCATCACGGAGACGGTGTTCGGCCTGCCCGGCATCGGCAAGTTCGCCTACGACGCGATCTCCGTGAACGACCAGCCGGTCATCATGGGCGTGACCCTTGTAGCGGCATTCGCCGTGGTAATCGCCAATATCATCGTCGACCTGCTGTACCGGGTCCTGGACCCCCGAGTGAGAGTGAGCAGCACATGAGTACTCCCGCCGAAACCGGCCGGACGAACGCGTCCACGGACACCCCCGTGCTCTCCGTACAGGGGCTGACGGTGGAGTTCCCCCTGGGAACCGTCGTCGATGATATCTCCTTCGAAATCGCCCAGGGCCAGACCATGGGCCTGGTTGGCGAATCCGGGTCGGGTAAATCGATGACCTCGCTTGCGGTGATGGGCCTGCTGGCCAAGGAGGCCAAGGCCAGCGGCAGCGTGAAGTTCCACGGTGAGGAACTGCTGCACAAATCCGATGCGGCAATGCGCAAGTTGCGCGGGAACAAGATCGCCATGATCTTCCAGGACCCGCTGTCCTCACTGAATCCCTACTACACAGTGGGCTTTCAAATCGCCGAGGCCTACCGCGCGCACAAGGGCGGCAGCCGTGCCGCGGGGCTCAAGAAGGCCGCCGAGGCCATGGACCGGGTGCGGATTCCCGACGCGGCCGGCCGCGTGAACCACTATCCGCATCAGTTCTCCGGCGGCATGCGCCAACGCGTGATGATCGCCATGGCGCTGGTATGTGAACCGGACCTGATCATCGCCGACGAACCGACCACGGCCCTGGACGTCACCGTGCAGGCTCGCATCCTGGACCTGCTGGCCGAGGTGCAGGAACATACCCAGGCTGCGATGCTGTTCATCACCCACGACCTGGCAGTGGTCAGTCAGATCTCGAACCACATCACCGTGATGCAATCCGGTAAGACGGTCGAACAGGGCACTGCCGAGGGCATCTTCGCCAATCCGCAGAACGCCTACACTCGAAAGCTCCTGGCTGCGACCCCGCGCCTGGACGATGTGGTGAACCTGCCGGAGCCCATTATCGGTACAGGGTCGGCCACCGGACCGGAAACCGCAAAGGGGAAACGACCATGAACACGACGACGCCCCTGCTGCGGGTGAATAACCTGGTCAAAGAGTTCAAGACGGGCCGCAAGGACATCTTCCGCGCCGTCGACGATGTGTCCTTCGAACTCAACCGCCGCGAAACCATCGGGATCGTGGGCGAATCGGGTTCGGGCAAGTCGACCACGGCCAGGATGATCGCCCGACTGATCGATCCGACCTCTGGGACCGTCGAGTTCGAAGGCACCGACATCACCGGTAAATCCGGCAAGGGCCTGCTGGGATTCCGCAGCGGAGTACAGGTCGTCTTCCAGGACCCGTACTCCTCGCTCAATCCGCGCCACACAGTGGAAGAGGTGATATCGGCTCCGCTGCGATATCAGAAGCGCAAGGTCGCCGGCGGCTATAAAACCCTGGTCAAGGCGGCAACGGAGCGCGTCGGTCTCAACCCCGATCACTCCGAACGCTATCCGCGCCAGTTCTCCGGCGGCCAGGCTCAGAGGATAGGGATCGCCCGGGCCCTGGTGGTCGAACCCAAGCTGGTGATCTGCGATGAGGCGGTGTCCGCTTTGGACGTCTCCGTCCAGGCACAGGTCCTCGAACTGCTGGTCGACCTCCAGCGCGAGCGGGACATCTCCTATATCTTCATCGCCCACGATTTGGCCGTGGTCAGGCAGATCGCCCACAAGGTCGCGGTGATGCGCACCGGCAAGGTCGTGGAGCAGGGCGCCCGCGATGAAATCTTCGACCACCCGCGCGAACAGTACACCCAGGATCTCCTGGCCGCAGTGCCGAAGATCAACGCGGCATGGGACACCGCACGCGAACAACACGACGCATAGACGCGACACAGATACGGAACCGAAGGGAACAACCAACCACATGGCACACGAATCGACCGAACCAACCCCCGGTACTACGGCGAGCCCGGCACCCCAGGACGACCTGGTCACCAGTGAGCACTCCATAAAACTGCCCGCCGGTCCCTTGAACTATCGGGTCACCACGGGTACCACGGTGATCGGCCAGGAGGAAGTCACCGATGGCGTCTATTGCGGTGATGTGCCCGCAGCCCGAGTCTTCTCCACCTCGTATACGGTGACGGACGCCGCAGGCCAGACGGACCCGCAGCGCCCTGTGATCTTCGCCTTCAATGGGGGCCCCGGCTCATCATCGGCCTGGCTGCACATTGGACTGTTCGGCCCGCGCCGCGTCGTCATCAACGACGTCGACGAACCCGCACAGCCGCCCTACGGACTGACCGACAACCTGGAGACGACCCTGGCCGATGCCGACCTGGTCTTCATCGATGCGATCACCACGGGCTACTCCCGCCCGATGGAAGGCCGGAAGGATCAGGAGTTCCACGGGTTCACCGGCGACCGTGACATCGTCGGCGAGGCCATTCGTCTGTGGCTGACCCGGAACAAGCGCTGGACCTCACCGAAGTTCCTGGCCGGGGAATCCTACGGCACGACCCGTGCTGCGGCGCTCGCCGGGCACCTGGCACGGCGTCACGGGATCGCCTTCAATGGCATCATCCTGATCTCGGCGGTCCTGGACTTCGCGACCATCGACTTCACCGAGGGCAACGAAGCACCGTACGTGCACTACCTGCCGACCTTCGCTGCTATCGCCCAGTACCACGGCAAGCACCCTGGTCGTAGCGCCGAGGATGTGATCGCCGAGGCGACCGAGTTCGCCTATGGCGACTACTCACGGGCACTGGACAAGGGCAAGCGCCTGAGTGCGGAGGAACACGCGGATATCTGTTCCCGTCTGGCGGATCTGATTGGACTCGACCCCGAATTCGTGCGGATCTCCGATCTGCGCGTCGACGAATTCACCTTCTTCAACGAGCTGCTCAAGGACCAGCGGCTGAAGACTGGACGACTGGATGCCAGGTGGACCGCACACCAGGGCAAGCTCAGCGGTGAGGTGTTGGGAGACGACCCCTCGTACCCGATGATCCAGTATCCGTACACCGTGGGTATCAACGAATTGCTGCGCAGCGAGTTCGGCTACGAATCCGATATCACCTACGAAGTCCTGACCGGCCGGGTGCACCCGTGGTCGTACAAGGAGTTCGAGAACTCCCATGTCACCACCGCCGAGGACCTGGCCTACGCTATGCGGATGAACCCGGACCTGAAGGTCTACGTCGCCTTCGGATATCACGACTGTGCGACGCCGTTCGCAGCTTCGGAACACGTGCTGGCCCACCTGCGGATCAGCGAGAAGTCCTGGAACCAGATCGTCCGGCGCTATTACCCTGCCGGACACATGATGTACGCCCACCCGGGTTCGCGTATCGACCAGCTGCACGATATTGCGGACTTCGTCGCCTGGAGCACCGGCCGGGCCGATAAGCCGGAATCCAACCAGCCTGCCTGAACGCCGGTAGACGTGAAGTAATCGGGAATCGAGAAGGAGAAGAACGATGAGCGCGAATTCGTCCGACACACGCCGGCAGACTGAAGCCGGAAACCGGTTGTACGACATCATCGAGTCGGAATGGAACTGGCGTGGAGGCGAATTCGGCTCATCGGGCTGGAAATCAGGGGTACGGGACTCGCTTCCCGATGTGTCGGTAACTGCACAGGATCGCCGCACCCGGAAATGGGAAGACACTCTGACCCAGCTGGATACGGTAGACGTTCCAGGGCTCAGTGCGGAGGAACTGGTCGATTACCAGGTCTATCGCAACCAGGTCCAGACCCTGCTCGAAGCACAGCAGTACCGGATGTTCGAACGCCCCGCCACCGCCGACACCGCCTTCTGGCGGGACCTGGCCTTCGACGCCTACCGGCTGGCGCTGGCGGATGCGGACCAGGCACAGGCATATCTGCAGATGCTGGGTCAGATCCCCCGGTACTTCGCCCAACAGATCGACAATATGCGCGCGGGCCTCCAGCGGGGCTTCGGCCCAGCCCGAGTGTGCATGACGGGGCGGGAAGAACCCGTCCGGTCGGTCGCCCAGACCTCCGATGTGAAATCCCTTCCGTTCTTCGGACCGTTCACCCGGATGCCGACGGCAACCGCGGCCACCGTGGTAGCAGAACTGCAGGATCGGGCCGTCTCAGTCCTGACCGAACTGGTAGTGCCCGCTTACCAAGGACTCTACGAGTTCTTGAGTGGGGAATATCTGCCGCAGCTACCGGAATCCATCGCGGCGGTCGACCAGCCCGATGGGCCGCAGTTCTACCGTTCGCAGATCCGCGAATATGCGACCACCGAAATGGATCCGCAGCAGATCTTCGACCTGGGGCTGAGCGAAGTTGCGAAGATCCGTGCGGAGATGGACAAGATAGCCGGGGAACTCGGCTACGCCGGCGATCTGGATGGACTGTTCGCCTTTATGCGCACCGACCCGCAGTTCTATGCAACCACGCCCCGGCAGCTGTTGGCCGAAGCCGCCTACACTTGCAAGGCCTTCGACGGAGTGGTGCACCGGTACTTCGGCAAACTGCCGAACGGGCGTTTCTCCATTATGGAAACGCCCAAGGAGATCGCGGCCTTCGATACCTTCGGACGTGGCGCCCCCGACCGCTATCTGGTCAACACCTACAACCTGCCGGCCCGGCCGCTGTATTCGCTGCCGGCACTGACACTGCACGAATCAGCGCCGGGGCATTCCTTCCAACTCTCCCTGGCCCAGGAGATGGACCTGCCGGAGTTCCGCCGCGAATACATTTCGGCCTTCGGAGAGGGCTGGGGTCTGTACACCGAGCGGCTGGGCGATGAGATGGGCATGTACGAGACCCCGTACGAGCGCATGGGCATGCTCTCCTTCCAGATGTGGCGCGCGGTCCGGCTGGTCGTCGACCCCGGTATGCACGAACTGGGGTGGACGCGTGAACAAGCGCAGGACTACCTGCGGGAGAACACCGCGATCGCCGAACACGAGATCGTCACGGAGATCGACCGGTACATTTCCTGGCCGGGCCAGGCGACCGCGTACTACCTGGGGCAGCTGACCATTCAGGACCTGCGTGCAGAGGCCGAGGCCGCACTGGGGTCGGCCTTCGACATCCGGGCCTTCCATGACCAGGTGCTGAGCCTTGGTTCAGTTCCACTGACCGTTCTGCAGTCCGAAGTCCGCCGCTGGATAGCGGAGGAATCCGAGGTCATTTCCGGTTGAGAATGTAGCCGCGACCTGACTGCCCGAAGCCACGCAACCACAACAAAGGAGTTCAGTCCCATGGCACAACTGGCAATCGTCAACGCCACCGTCATCGATGCGACCGGCGCCCAGCCGATCGACGGCGGCACCATTCTGATCGGCGCCGACGGAACCATCGAAGCGGTGGGTCCCGCCGCCGCGGTGAGCATTCCGGAAGGCGTGCAGACAGTCGACGCGCGCGGAGGCTTCGCGATCCCCGGCCTGATGGACGCCAATGTCCACCTGGTCGCCGCGCGTACCGCGGACACCCTGTTGGACTTCCAAGGGCGTTATGACGAGCTGGCCCGTGAGGCCGCCGAGCTGACCCTGAAGTACGGTGTGACGACGGTGTTCGATACCTGGGGTCCGGCTGCGGCCGCGACCAGGGTGCGCGATGAGATCAACGCCGGGAAGACCACGGGATCGCGGATCTACTGTTCCGGCAATATCATTGGCCTGGGCGGACCATTGTCCGATGACTTCGTGGCGCCGGGCACCTTCCTGCAGAAGGACACGATCGCCTCGGTCAATCACGAATGGGAGCGGGGGACCGGGCCCGGTCTGACCACTATGTCGGTGTCCCAGATCGCCGAGGCCGTGGCACAGTACATCGAGGAGACCGGCGTCGACTTCATCAAGTGGGCGGCCACAGACCATCTGGCCATCGCCAGCGGGGCCGCCGTCTTCCTGATGTTCTCCGAAGCCGCCCAGCAGGCGATCCACGATACGGCACACGGTTACGGCCTGCCCACCCAGGCGCATACGACCTCGGTCGACAGCCTGCGGATCTCCGTGGACCTGGGGGTGGATCTGCTGCAACACGGCGATATGACCGTCGGGCAGCCCGCTCCGGCCGAGCTGTTGGACCGGATCGCAGGCAAGCGGATCCCGACCGCGGCCCTGGTCTGCACCGATGACTACCTGAAGTGGAGCGCCTCGTTCCCCGGTACTGCGATCTCACACGGGGCAAGGGAGAACTCCGACATCAACCAGCGGGGACTGATCGAACGCGGTGCCCGGCTGCTGTTGACGACCGACGGATTCGCCTACGGACCGCGGATCACCGAACATCCCGGGTTCAGGGCCGGCACGCTCAAGCCCACGGTGCCCGATCAGTGTGTGCAGCTGGGCTATAGCCATTTCAACTGGCTCAAGGGCGCGTGGGAGAAGGGGATGGAGCCCATGGAGGTGCTTCGTTCGGCGACTGCCTACCCTGCCGAGGCGTATGGCGTAAGCGAGGTCGTCGGCACCCTGGAAGTCGGTAAGAAGGGCGATGTGCTGATCCTTGACGCCGACCCGCTGACCTCGGCTGCGGCGTACAAGGAGATCCGGCATGTGATCAAGGAGGGTGCGGTCGTGGATCGCGACAAGCTGGCACGCGATATGCAGGTCGGCCTCGACGTCATGGCCGAACCGGGCTGAGAACCAACCCGGGCCCCGAACCGTCGAGTGGCTGGGACGCGCCGGAACCTGACTTCGGGTTTAGGCGTGTCCCAGCCACTCGACGGTGAACCGGGGGATCCGGTTTCAGGCCTGTGAGACCTGCGGGAACCGGGCGAAGGTGAACGGCTCCAGCTCGGCGGGGCGCTCACCGGAGGTGATCCACCCCGCCAGCAGTGTTGCCACCGCCGGCGAGATCGCGAAACCGTGGCCCGACCAGCCGGTGGCGAAGAAGACGCCGGGGTTGCCAGGCACTTCGTCGATCACCGGGATGTCGTCGACCGTCAGCGATTCGGGCCGGGAGGCGTCGGTCACGACCACCTCGGCGCCGGCGAAGGCCGGATAGATCGAGGTGGCGTCGATGATGGACTTCTCCGCCGTTTCCGGGCGCGGAGTGCCGGTTTCGGACTCGTAGTCCCAGTCGCCGGTCCGTCCGCCGGAGAGCATGACCACGTCCTCACCGTCGATCGTGATGGTCTTCGCCGCGAAGGGCAGCGAGTGGTGGCCCAGCAGGTGCTTGAAGGTGAACCCGCCGGCCGCCCGCACGGGTGTCATCTGCGGGTTGAAACGGGTGATGGGAACGTCGATGCCGAAGGAATCGGCCAGCAGCCGGCGGCTATAGCTGTTCGCCGTCACCAGTACGCCACGGGTGGCCGTGTGGGCGGTGCCGTCTTCGGTGGTGACGGTGTAGAGTCCATCGGCGTTCTTACCCGTGATGCCGGTGACCGGGGTGTTCTCCTTGAGCTCCGCACCTGCGGCCTGTGCCGCGACCGCATAACCGCGGGTCACCTCGGTGTGGTCGCCGGTGCCGTCAGCCGGACAGTACAGGGCACCGGCCACCGTTTCGGCCGAGGCCCCCGGCTCCAGGGTGTCCAACTCCGCCTTGTCGATGATGCGGGTCTCGATCCCGAAGGCCGACTGGACGCCGACCCGGGTCTTCAGCTGGTCGTGCAGGCTCTTGTCAGCGAAGACATCGGGGCCGACGAGCTCGATCCCGCCGGTGCGCTCATAGCCGACCTTGAGGCCCAACTCCTCGTTGATTCCGGGCCACATGTCGTAGGCGATCTTCATCAGCGGCAGTTCTCGGATGTCGCGGGCGTTGGCCCGCACCCCGCGCTTGCCGACCCCGCCCGAGGCCCCCGAGGCGACGGTCTTCGCCTCCAGCAGCAGGACGGAAGCGCCGGATTTCGCAAGGTAGTAGGACGCTGCGGAGCCGTGCACGCCGGCGCCGATGACGATGTAGTCGTGGGACATGTGGTCGGGGCCTCCTGCCGTTTAGCGGGCCGAAGAGGAGAAGAACCGTTTTGCTCGTTCCGTCTTCGGGGAATCGAAGAGCTCGTCGGGGGCACCTCGTTCGATGATTTGACCGGCATCCATCATGACGACCTCATCGGATACATTACGGGCAAAGGACATCTCATGGGTGACGATGACCATGGTAGAACCCTGTTCGGCGATTCCCTGGATGACTTCGAGAACTTCTCCAACCAACTCAGGATCAAGTGCACTGGTCGGTTCGTCGAACAGGAAGACTCGGGGTTTCATTGCCAGAGACCGTGCAATCGCCACCCGCTGCTGCTGACCACCGGAGAGTTCGCTGGGGTAATTGCCGGCTTTATCCCCAAGTCCGACCCTGTCCAGGGTCTCCTGGGCGAGCTTCATCGCATCGCGTTTCGAGAGCCCGCGGACAGAAGCGGGCGCGAGCGCGATGTTTTCGGCAGCAGTGTAATTGGGGAAGAGGTTGAACGACTGGAAGACCATCCCGAAGTTCTGCACCTGGATCCGACGCTGGGACTTGGTTAACGGGACTCGGTGATCGCCCCGTGTCTTGTACCCGATCATCTCCCCGTCGAGCACAATGGCACCGCCGTCGATCGGCTCCAACATGTTGATCGTACGCAACAGCGTGCTCTTCCCCGATCCTGAAGGGCCGACGATGCTGAAGGGCCGACGATGCTGACTACGCCGCCTTCTGGCACCTCAAGGCTGACGCCCTTGAGGGCTTCGAAGTCGCCGTACGACTTATGGATGTCTACCAGCTCGAGGAGCGGCGAACGTGAGGTGTTCATCTGATCTGTTCTCCTTCGGAAACCGCAGACGTTGTTATTTGGAGGTTGTGCGTTTTGTTGTGATAACACGCTTATTGAATCCCCGGCCGAATCTGCGTTCGAGGGCCGACTGGCCCATCATCGCGATGCTCGTCAAGACGAGGTACCAGATTACGGCGACAGTCAGCAGTGGAATTGTCTCGAAGTTGACCGCATAGATGTTCTGTACGGTAGTGTGAAGTTCGGTGAATCCGATGACGGACACTAGCGAGGTGCTCTTGAAAGTGGTGATGACCTCGTTCGCGAGCGAGGGGATAATTGTCCGGACGACCTGGGGGCCGATGACCTTGAAGTACGTCGTTCGATTAGTCAGTGCAAGGGAGCGGCAGGCCTCGAATTGACCTTCCGGCACGGCCTGGATTCCGCCGCGGATTATTTCGCCTACGTACGCGCCCATATAGATGGACAGCCCGATGACTCCAGCGCTGAATCGGCTGATGACATCGTTAGTCGGGATGCCAAGGAAGTCGGGGCCGAAGGGGATGCCGATGGTGAGCTGAGGAATCAGTGCTGCAAGGAAGAATATCAAGAGCAGCATCACGAGGGGTGGCATCGCACGCATGACCCAGATATAGGCGATGGCCAGAGCGCGCAGTACGGCAAGGTTGGAGACTCTGCAAGCTGCGGTGATGATGCCCAGGACGATGCCCAGGACTGTCACACAGAGTGTCAGTTCAATCGTATGCCAGACGCCCAACATGATGACCTTGCTGAACAGGTATTGTCCGACAAGGCTCCAGTTCCAAGCCTCGTTGAAAACCAGAACGTTGATCAGTGCTAGCCTCGATTTTTCATGGGGTGGGGTCGGTTCGTGGCCGTGGCTTCGGTGCCGCGTTCGGTAGCTGATTTTAGCGTGTGGGTGTGACGTGCCTGCGCGTGTCGCCGCGGTGGTCGGGCCGTTCCACGGG
>NZ_JANIJZ010000023.1:0-31003 GCF_024580675.1 Brevibacterium sp. 50QC2O2 | reverse complement strand
ACGGAAGACTCGAGCACCTCCGAGGCTCCGCCCTCGGCTTCCGGAACCTGACCAACTACGTTGCACGCAGCCTCCTGGAAGCAGGGGGATTCAGACCCCAACTACACTCCCAAATCGGATGAGCCGGAAATCGTCTGCCAACACCTCACCGTCGTTTGTGTTGCCGAGAGTCCGACAGCGTCCTGGGATACCGCCAGTTCCGCAGTCCTTGCTGAGGACCGCAGGGTGCTCACCAACAGACCGGAGCGCTTCACCGGTGTGAACGAACCCTCACGACGATAAATACAGCTCGAAACCGTGCCTCGCATCATGAGCCACTCTTCGGAAACAGACCCGGCCGCGACCTGGCCGACGCGCACTGCGGAATACTTCACCTGTCCGAGCTGCTGCTACCCGAACTGGCCAGCTATCTTCGTGACACCACCACAGTGACCAGGACCCTCGCAGAACGGCCTTGAGCGCTCAGGCCGAGTCTATGGGGCACCACCCACCGCATCGTCTACCCCCAGTCCTATGGCACCCCCGCAGCCGGCCCCAAAATAGGACTGGGGGTACAAAACGCAGCAGAACCCACAAACCAAAAATGGCCCGGCATCTGCCGGACCATTTTCACACCGTGCGCGAGGGGGGACTTGAACTGATCCGTTCCCCCTCGCACACGAAATCGTGAATCGGCGTTCTGCCGCATGATTCCGCGTTTTCTGCGAGGCCCACCTGTGGATAACTGCACCGCGATTCACAACCTAGCAGCGTCGGTAGCACATGAGTTAGCACATGAAAGCGGGCCGGATCACGAGAAGCGGCCTATCCGATGGCCACGCCAAAGAGTGCCCCAATGGCGTATGTGGCGATCATGGTCGCTGAGCCCATGACCACGTTCCGGAGAATTGCGCGACCGCGCGGCGCGCCACCGAGCGCAGCGCTGATCCAACCGGTGAGGAAGAGGCCGATCACAACTGCGATGGCTGCGATCCAAACTCGGTGTCCGCCGACGGGGAGCAAGATCATGATGAGTGGGATCAGCGCTCCAACGGCGAACGCAATGAACGATGACACGGCGGCTGCCCACGGGCTTGTGAACTCTTCATGGTCGATTCCGAGTTCGACCTCTGCGTGAGCGGCGAGAGCGTCCGTCTCGGTAAGCTGCACCGCGACCTGATGTGCGAGGTCATCTGAGAGGCCCCGCTGTCGATAGAGCTCGGTGAGTTCTTCAAGCTCCTCCTTGGGCATGGTTTCGAGCTCCCACCGTTCTTTTGCGATGAGCGCTTTCTCTGTGTCGCGTTGGGTGCTCACCGAAACATACTCTCCGCCAGCCATTGAGAACGCCCCGGCAACTACGGCGGCGATACCGGCCGTCGCGATTGCCAGTACGTTGTTTGGTGTAGCGGCAGCGACACCGACGACGACACCCGCGGTAGAGACGATGCCGTCGTTTGCGCCGAGCACCCCTGCACGTAGCCAGTTCAAACGTTGGCCCACGTTCTGCAGGTGGGCTTCGCCGGGATGCGGCGTGGTGCTTGATCCGGATGCCATATTGTTCATTTCCTGTCTTGGGTCGTGCTGAAGTGAAGTTGTTCCGTCGATGCGACTGGTGATGATCGTGTGATTCGCTCAGATCGTGGGCCGACTGCACGGAGTGCGCCGAGGATGGCCACCAGGTCAACGACTTCTTGCAGCCACGCGCCGAGGAGTGCTGGGAGGAACCCGAAGGCGGCGATGAGCATGAGGCCGACGCTGATGATGATGCCGAGCCAGATGCTTTGCAATGCGATGCGCACGGTGTCTTTGCCGATGCTCACCGCGCGCGGCAGGGCCGAGAGTGTGTCGTAGCGGTTCACGATGTCCGCAGACTCCGATGCTGCGGTTGCACCGCGCGCCCCCATTGCGAAGCCAATATCCGCAGCAGCGAGCACTGGGGCATCGTTGAGGCCGTCACCGACCATGATGAGCGGGCGGGGCTGCACGCTACTGACAATGCGAACTTTGTCGCCGGGGCGGCACTCGGCGTGCACCTCGCTGATTCCAAGGTGCTGTGCGATGGGTTCGGCGGTGGCTGCAACGTCTCCGGTGACCATGAGCGTACGCTCGATACCGAGTGCGCTCAGCTGACGGAGAGCCTGGGCTGCTTCTTCGCGCACTTGGTCGCGCATGACGATGGCTCCGGCGAAACGGCCATCGACTGAGACGTAGATTGCGAGTTCCCCTGGAGCAAGGTCTGCCAGCACGAGGTCCGGCGCGGAGTGGCGCACCCAGGAGGGCTTGCCGACACGAACCGTCACTGCCTCAGGTGCGTCAGGAGTGCGGAGCACAGCCGCGACTCCGTTTGTCGCGATCTCCTCGGCATGTTCGGCTTCGACGAGCGACAAGCCGTGCTGTTTCGCGGCCTGCACGACGGAGTCCGCAAGCACGTGAGAGGAGTACACCTCCGCTGAGGCTGCGAAACGCAGCAGCTCGTCTTCGCTGGCGCGGTCGGCGGGCAGAAGGCGTTCGAGCACTGGCTTGCCGGTAGTGATGGTGCCGGTCTTATCGAATGCCGCCGAGCGGGCTCGTGAAAGCTGTTCGAGAGTGCCGCCACCCTTCACGATCAGCCCGAACCTCGCGGCACGGCTCATGCCCCCGAGAAATGCGACCGGCGCGGCGATCAGCAGCGGGCATGGCGTCGCCACCACCAGCACCTCGGCAAACCGGACAGCCTCTCCACTGACCGCCCACGCGATCCCAGCGATCACGAGCGCGAGCACTGTGAACGGCACCGCGTACCGATCTGCGAGCCTCACGACTTTGGCTTTGCTGCCCGCGGCCTGTTCGACGAGCCGAACAATCTGCTGATACTCGCTCTCGGCGGCCGGAGCCGCGGCCCGCATGGTGACTGCGGCTTGTCCATTCACCGCACCGCTCGACACTTTCTCTCCCGCGTCACGCTCAACGGGCAGGCTTTCACCGGTCAATGACGACTCATCGAACACGGCGTGCTCGGAGACGAGGATCGAGTCCACAGGCACGAGTGCACCCGGCCGCACCAACAACAGATCACCCACCTCGACTTCTTCGACCGGTATGTCCTCGGTCGTGACCTCGGCAGTATGCCCGTGCATGTCCGCGCCGAGTGCGCTTGGGGCGAGAATGCGCGTGGCCTGCTGGGGTGCCTTACGCAGCAGCGCGGTCAGTTCCCGCTTCGAACGGTTCTCAGCGTAATCTTCGAGGGCCGCCCCGCCGGTGAGCATCAGCACCACCACGAGCGCCGCCCACGGCTCCCCAACGAGCACTGCAGCGGTGATTGCCGTCACCGCAAGAATGTCGAGCCCGGCGTGCCCTCGGATGAGCTGCCGGATCATCCCGACCGCCTCCCACCCGGCAATCACGAGCGCATACGCACCCACAATCCAGCTGGCCGACTCACTGGCCGGAGTCGCTAAGAGAACCAACCCGATCATAGCCACCAACAGTGTTGCGATCACGAGTGGATATGCCCTGACCAGAGATGAAAAACGGCTCATGCTTCAATCCTCCCAGGCGGGCACGCTTCTCGCATTGCAGGCCAGCCTCGTCTGAGTATCCGCGTAGCGCATTCAGAGCAGCAATGCCCCGGCTCCTGCGGCCCCGAGCACTACCGCCCATGCCGGTGTTTTCCAGGACGTGAGTGCGACGAACGCGAGTGCCGCGACGACGAGTGATGCGGCGTTCGTGACACCCGCGGTGAATACGGGGTCGTACAGCGCGGCGGCAAGCAGCCCGACGACTCCGGAGTTCACGCCCGTCAGCACACGCTGCACTCTCGGCGCACGACGCAACCGCTCACAGAAGGGCAGCACCCCCATCACGAGCAGCGCAGACGGCAGAAAGATCGCGAGCAGCGCAATGGATGCGCCGAGCAGCCCACTCGGGCCGCTCGTGGTGACCGCTCCGAGAAACGCGGCGAAGGTGAACAGCGGCCCTGGCACCGCCTGCGCGGCACCATACCCCGCGAGGAACGCACCCGGCTCCACCAGTCCAGTCTGCACTGTCTCAGCCTGCAAAAGCGGGAGCACGACATGCCCGCCGCCGAACACGAGCGACCCCGCACGATAGAAGGTGTCAATCAGGCCTACCGTGGCGTTGCCGGTGAACGCAGCAAGAATCGGCAACCCTGCGAGCAGCATGACGAACACAGCCAGGCTCAACCATCCGACTGCGGGCCGCAGGCGCACCCGGAAACGCGGTTCATCGTTCTCGGCCGTGCTCGGGGATCGACAGACGAAGAACCCCGCGATCCCGGCCAAGGCCATCGCGCCGAACATCGTCAGCGGGCCGGGTACGAGCAGCACGACAGTGAGCACCCCGACAGCAATCGTCGCTCGTCGCGCATCAGGCGTGAGTGACTTTGCCATCCCGAGCACAGCATGACCCACGACCGCGACCGCCGCAGCCTTCAGGCCCAGCACCCATCCAGCCTGCGATACGTCGCCAAGGGTCGATACGCCGAGCGCGAACCCGAACAGCAATACCGCAGATGGCAGTGTGAACCCGAGCCATGCCGCGACAAGACCGAGTATTCCAGCTCTCTGCAAACCGATCGCCATGCCGACCTGGCTTGATGCCGGGCCGGGAAGAAACTGGCACAATGCGACAAGATCCGCATACGCGCGATCACCCAGCCATCTGCGTCGCTCGACGAACTCTGCTCGAAAATATCCAAGATGAGCGACCGGGCCACCGAACGACGTGCACCCTAACCTCAAGAACACCAGAAGGACCAGCAATGGCGCGCCAAAGTCGGTTCGACGGCCACCTTCTGCGGATAACATTTCTTACTCAGAAATGGGGCACCATCCGGGACTGGCGCTACTAGCCGCGCTGCATTCACGCAGTGTTCACTCGCGGCTCAGAAGCCGTCACCGACTTACGCGAACCTTCCGTGTCGCACAGTGCGATTCTAAGATCGCTCTGCTGACTTTCGAATGAACGTATGCTACCGTGGTAGGTAACACAGTTTCTGTATTAGAAACATCAGGTGGTGGTCCTCATGCATGGCGGCGTGATCCTGTTCCGGAGAACCGGAGCCGACGCGCGCCGCTATGTCGAAGCTGACCGTTCCCGCGCTGACGATTACTACCTCGGGGACGACGCCTCTGTCGCGCAGTTCACGACCCTCGACAGTAAGGGCAACGTCACCGCTGCTCTCGGGCTCGACCCGGAGGCCTACGCCGGATGGGTGGACTGGGTGAACCCGGTCACGGGCGAGTCGATGGGAAAGCCGCGACTGCCTGGTCAGGGGCGGCAGGGATCGCCGCGGTTCGCGGAGATGGTCGTCAACGCCCCCAAGTCTTTGTCGATCGCCGCCGCACTCCACCCGGAGGTCTCCGATGCCCTCGACCTGGCGGAACAGGATGCCGTGGCGGAGATTCGGCGATGGATTGCCCAGCACTCCGTTACTCGCGTCGGCCCTCGCGGGAAGCAGGAGGTCGTGCCCGCCCGCGAGGTGCAGACGGTTGCCGTGTCGCACCGCACGAGCCGTGCGGGTGATCCGCATCGGCATATCCATTTCCAGATCGGCACCCGCGTGCAAGCGGCCGGGAAATGGCGCGCCTTGGATACGGCGGCGTTGTTCAAGCAGCAGGGAGCGATCCGTGCCCTCGGCACCGCCGTCATCGCCGCGCACCCCGAGCTCGCCGAGGTGCTCGACCGGCACAGCCTCACCCTCGACACCATGACGGGTGAGGTGGTCGAGCTCGAACGGTTCAACCCCGTGATGAGCAAACGCGGCGAGCAGGTGCGCAAGCATCTGGAACGGTTCGAGGCCGAATGGGAGGCGGCGCATCCGGGCGAGACGATGGGGCCGGTCGTCTCCGCCCGCCTCGCGGCGAAAGCGTGGGCGCACGAGCGCCCCGCGAAGAAGACCACCACCCTGCACGAGGAACAGGCGTGGATCGCGGAGTTACGGGAGGCCGGCTACGACCCCGACACGTTGCAACGCCCCGCCCCACGTGCACGGGTATCGCTCGATGACCTCTCCGTGCAAGAGGTGGCGAGTCGTGCACTCGATCGCTGCGCGGCAGGCGGGTCGGCGTGGACGCGGCACAGCGTGCAGGAGCACGCGACTCGCGTCATGACCGACTACGGCGTGCACGCCACCCCTGCCGAGATACGCGAGTTCGTCAGTATCGCAACGGGGTTGGTGTTGGAGGATTGCTTATCGATCCTCCCGCCCGGCGCACCGACGCCCGAGCATGTTGCGCACCTCACGAGCGTGCGGGTGGTGCAGGCCGAGACCGAGCTGCGCGACCTCCTCACCCAGTGCGCACCGAAGCGCGAACCGCGTCACCCCGACCTGGACGAGACCGCGCACGCGCACGGTCTGGACGCCGGGCAGACGATCGCGGCTGCCGCGGTCGCGTCGCGTGATCCGCTTGTGGTCGTGGAGGGTGCGGCCGGTGCGGGCAAGACCACGATGCTCGGCGCTGCAATCGAGGTCGCAGCGCAGCACGGTCGGGCGGCTCGAGTCGTGGCGCCGACGTTGCGTGCCGCGCAGGTCGCGCACGACGAACTCGGCGTGCCCGCGACGAGTGTTGCAGCGCTCGTGCACGCCCACGGCTGGCGCTGGAACGACGACGGTGTTTGGACGCGCCTCACCCCCGGCGACACCGACCCCGAGACGGGCCGCACCTACAACGGCCCGAACATGGAGGCGCGGCTTGCACGGGGTGAGCGGGTGATCGTGGACGAGGCCGGGATGCTCGACCAAGACACCGCCCTCGCCCTCCTCACCATCACCACCGAAGCGAAAGCGACGGTCGCGCTCGTTGGGGATCGTGCGCAGCTTCCCGCGGTCGGTCGTGGCGGGGTGCTCGACATGGCCGCGCAGATTCGGGGTCGCACGTTCGACATGGCCGAGGTGCACCGCTTCACCGACCCCGCCTACGCCGACCTCACCTTGCGCATGCGCGACGGCACCGACCCCGGCGATGTGTTCGACCGACTCAACGCCGAGGGGCTTGTACGGCTCCACGCCAGCGGCGAGGACGCGCATGCCCATGTCGCCCGGCAGCGGGAGGATGGTGAGGCGGTGACAGTGAGCACGAATGACGAGGCCCGCACCGTCAACGCCGCCATCCGCGAGGTGCGTGTCGCTCAGGGTGTCGTCGACGATACCCGCACCGTCTACGGCAGCGATGATCTCGCTATCGGGGCGGGTGATCTGATCCAGACGCGACAGAACGACTCCGGTATCGGGGTGGCGAACCGGCAGCAATGGATCGTGCAACACGTCGAGGACGACGGTGCGCTCCGCGTCCGCGAACACGGGAACGGGCGCAAACAGCAACACACCGTCCGCCTACCCGCCGCATACGTGGCCGAGCACGCCCACCTCTCCTACGCGGCAACCTCCTACGGGGTCCAGGGCGCAACCGTGACGGGAGCGCACACGCTCCTCACCGACGCCACGAGCGCCGCGAGCGTCTACGTCGGCATGACCCGAGGCCGCGACCACAACCTGTTGCACGTGGTGGCGGAGAGCGAGGCGGATGCGCGGGCGCAGTTCATCGAGGCGATGGCACGCGACCGCGCCGACCGCGGCCTCACCACCGCCACACGGCGCGCCACGGAAGCCGTAGCTGGGCTGACCGACGACGGGCCGGTGAAGTTCGTCAACGAGAAGATCGCCGCGCTGATGCACCGCGCCCAGACCGCCGAGGTGCAGGCGGCACGGTGGCAGCAGGTCGGCACCGCCCTCGCCGACCTCCGCGAACGCGAGACGGCTAGCCGGGAAAGGGCACGCGCGGCCGAGGAGGCGGCAAGGCAGCGGGCCGTTGAGGTGCGTGGCGAGGTCGCCGCCCCGGTCGTATCAGCGGCAGAGGCGGCGCTGAGCGACTGGCAGGATGCCGACGCCGCCGAGCAGAGAGCAGCCGATCAAGTACAGGCAGTGTCGTGGTTCGGGAAGCGTCGTGCCCGCACCGACCACGAAACCGCGCAGGCTCGCGCCCAGCAGGCACGCCAGCATCTCACGGACGAGTGGGGCGGCCCGCCGAAGTGGAGCGAGAACAGCGAGGCGTGGATGCAGCGCGTCACCGGGCCGTTGGTCGACGGCGACTCCCGCGTGACCGAGGCTGAGCGCGAGCACCGGGAAGCGCGCGACGCCCTGGTCGGTCGGCCCGAGCAGGCGCAGATGGCTCGGTTGGCAGCGTACGCGCGCGCGTTCGGCACTGAGAGAGTGCACCGCAATCGAGAGAACTACCTCAACGCCAATCCCGCGCAGCAGGCGGCGCGGGCGGCACAGGCGGCGAAACAGGCAAGGGAGGACGCCGAGCTGCTCGCCACCCTCACTCCTGCAGAGGCGACGGCGAGGATCGAGCAGAGCCAGTCTGAGCAGGCCGCGCGCGAGGCGCGGCGTGTCGAGCGGGAGCGCGCGCTTCTGCACGATGTCGAACAGGAGCACCGCACCACGCCCCGCCGCGAGGGACCGGGCCTGAGCTTCTAATCTGTCGTGAACGCGGCTACCGACGGTGGTCCTCGACTAGAGTTCCTTGTCTCTCAGCAGGAGGAAGCCGGGATTCCGGTTCCGAGTGTCTGCGGGTCTAGAGCTGCCGCGAGCATGGTCAGGATCTCGGGCACGATCGCGTAGTAGGCCCACTTGCCACGCTGCTCGCGGGTGACGAGACCGGCGTCGACGAGCTGCTTCATGTGATGGGAGACGGTGGGCTGGGAGAGGCCGACCGGCTCGGTCAGATCGCACACGCACGCCTCCCCGTCGGACTGCGCGGCGATCATCGACAACAACCGGACCCTGGTCGGATCACCCAGCGCCTTGAACATCCGCGCCAACCGCTGCGCGTCCTCGACCGCGAGCACACCGCCCGTCACCGGGGCGCAGCATCCTCCGGCATCAGTCGCGATCAGCGGTAATGAGGTCGTCATGATCCTGATCCTACGGCACGCATTGACAACTGTCGATACATCGAAGAGTATCAATGCGTAGAGATGCACGATCCCGAGGAGTAGATGATGAGCGAGAACACCGAGCTGCGCGAACAGATCCGCGCCCGCTATGCCCAGGCCGCGACCGCGGTCACCGGCGGCACCCGCAATGCCGACCTCCTGATCGAGGAGACGCCTGTCTCCTCGTGCTGTTCGAGCGTGCCTGCTGCCGAGGGCACGGGCTCGGATTCGGGTTCGTGCTGCGCCCCGACCGAGCGGAGCTTCGGCGCGGGCCTCTACGACGAGGCCACCGCGGCCGGTCTGCCCCTCGAAGCTGTTGAGGCGAGCCTGGGCTGCGGCAACCCCACCGCGGTCGCCGAGCTCCACGAGGGTGAACGCGTCCTCGATCTCGGCTCCGGCGGCGGCATCGATGTGCTGCTGTCTGCCCGTCGTGTTGGGCCGACCGGGTTCGCCTACGGGGTGGACATGACTGACGAGATGCTCGCCCTGGCCGAGAAGAACAAGACCGAGGCCGGTGCGGAGAACGTCGAGTTCCTCAAGGGCACCATCGAGGAGGTGCCGCTTTCGGACGGGGCGGTGGATGTGGTGATCTCCAACTGCGTCATCAACCTCTCCACCGACAAGCCCGCCGTGCTCGCCGAGATGTTCCGCGTCCTCACCCCCGGCGGGCGGATCGGGGTCTCCGATGTCGTCGCCGAAGACCGCCTCACCCCCGGGCAGCGGGCCGAACGCGGCTCCTACGTCGGCTGCATCGCCGGAGCCCTCTCCCAGACCGAGTACCTCGACGGACTCGACAAGGCGGGGTTCACGGATGCGAGCGTGAAGTTCACCCACGAGGCCGCGGACGGGATGCACGCCGCGATCATCCGAGCCACCAAACCCACCAACTGAACTGACGAGGAGATAGAGCGTCCCGATGCCCGCACCCCAGAACACCACGAACACTCCAGCGCCTGCGGCTGCGGCGACGCGGCGGTTGTCGACGCTGGATAAGTGGCTGCCCGTCTGGATTGGGCTGGCCATGATCGCCGGCCTCCTCCTCGGACGCTTCATCCCCGCCCTGGCCGACGTGCTCGCCCGGATGGAGGTCGCGGGCATCTCGGTGCCGATCGGCCTGGGCTTGCTGGTGATGATGTACCCGGTGCTGGCGAAAGTCCGCTACGACAAGATCGCCGCCGTCACCGGCGACAAGAAGCTCTTGGCGTCGTCGCTGGTGCTGAACTGGCTGCTCGGCCCCGCGGTGATGTTCGCCCTCGCCTGGGTATTCCTGCCCGACCTGCCCGAGTACCGCACCGGCCTCATCATCGTCGGCCTCGCACGCTGCATCGCGATGGTCGTGATCTGGAACGACCTCGCCTGCGGCGACCGGGAAGCAACAGCGGTGCTGGTGGCGATCAACTCGATCTTCCAGGTCGTGATGTTTTCCGTGCTCGGCTGGTTCTACCTCACGATACTCCCCGGCTGGCTCGGCCTCGACACGCAGGGCTTGGACGTCTCGGTGGGGCAGATCGCCCTCAACGTGCTCGTCTTCCTTGGTGTGCCGCTGGTCGCGGGGTTCGCGACCCGGTGGATCGGCGAGAAGCACCGCAACCGCGAATGGTACGAAGAGAAGTTCATCCCGCGCATCGGGCCGTGGGCACTCTATGGACTGCTGCTCACGATCGTGCTGCTCTTCGCCCTCCAGGGCGAGGCGATCACGCAGAATCCCCTCGATGTGGCCCGGATCGCGCTGCCGCTGCTGGTGTACTTCGCGCTCATGTGGTTCGCGGGCCTCTTGCTCGGCAAGGGCATCGGCCTCGGCTACGCCCGCTCCACGACGCTGGCGTTCACCGCGGCGGGCAACAACTTCGAGCTCGCCATCGCCGTCGCCATCGGCACGTTCGGCGCCACCAGTGGACAGGCTCTCGCTGGGGTGGTCGGGCCGCTGATCGAGGTGCCCGTTCTTGTCGGTCTCGTCTACGTCTCCCTGTGGGCTGCACGCCGTTGGTTCCACACCGACCCCTACCAGACAGAAACGAGCCCCAGATGACCGCCGAAGCCATACCGTCCGTGTTGTTCGTCTGCGTCCATAACGCCGGACGCTCCCAGATGGCCGCCGCCTTCCTCACCCACATCGCCGCGGGACGCATCGAGGTTCGCTCCGCCGGGTCCGAACCCGCCGATCACCTCAATCCGGCTGTCGTGGAGGCGATGCGTGAGGTCGGCATCGACATCACGGCCGAGCGTCCGAAGCTGCTCACCATCGACGCCGTGGAGACCGCCGATGTGGTCATCACGATGGGCTGCGGCGACACGTGCCCGATCTTCCCCGGCAAACGCTACGAGGACTGGCAGCTCGACGATCCCGCCGGCCAAGGCCTCGACGCCGTGCGTGCTATACGCGACGACATCGCATCCCGCATCCGCGACCTCGTTTCTGAGCTCACCTGACACCAGATCGCGCCTATACAGAGGGCTCGTCTCTCGGATGGGGTGTCCTACCGTCCGAGGGTCGGCGGTTCGCGGCGGCTGGTCGGGCCAGGGTGTTCCGGCCAGTCTGGCAGTTCAGGCGGCGCTGCGAGCCGTCTTTGGGGCGGCAGTAGCCCGGTCGGTAGCACCCGTTCCAGAGGCTTCCGCCGTGCCCGCTGTTCCCGTTCCAGTTGACCGAGCGGCGCGCCGGGCGTCTGACTCAGGGTGCGAATCATGGTCTGCGCGTCACGTTGGAGACCGATGTAGGCCGGAGCGGTCTCCCGTCCGAGGTAGCCGGGGCGTGCCTGGGCTTTGGCAAAGACGGCGTCGTAGCCCTGCAAACAGTCAAACGCCTCGCGCACCCTAAATGGGCGGTGCTGTTCCCGGCGAAGCACGGCTGCCGCCTCAGCGGGCCGTTCCCAGTCCCCGGCGTCGGTGCGCGTGTTGTCGAACAGGAGCTGTTCGCGGGAGAACACCTGCATCCGTTGGACGTGCGGGAGCGCTTCGAGCGCGGCCACAACGCCCGCCGACTCCAACAGCGCGCTTTCGTGAGCTTGGGGCGGTGTCCAGCGACCCACGGCCGGGTATCCGGCGTCGAGGGAACGCATCTCCGCCGACAGTCGGGAGACCGCCGCCGGGGTCGCCACCGCGACGACCTCGACCCGGTACCCGGCTTCGGCGAACCGGGTCGCGGTGGCGGTGACCATGCCCACGTCGCGGAACGTGCCCTCCAACAGCACCGAGTACCGATGTGCGAGCGCGTGGTCCAGGGCCAGGCTGACGAGGCCGCCCGAGACGGGGGCGGTCGCGGCGGGCATCTCCAATGGTGCGTGATCGGCCAGGCGCGCATAGTCGGGGTGGTACTCGCGCAGATCATCTCCGGTGATCTCGACCAGATCATCGGCGGCGTGCTCGCGGAGGATCACTCGCTGTGCCCGTGTCTTTCCCGGCGCCGGTTGCCCGCCGAGGAGCACCAGAACGGGAGCTGCTTGGTCGGGAGCGTGCCCGGTAAAGAGTTCGTCGCGAACGTCAGCGTCGAAGGCCTGGGCGAGCCAGGCGTGGGAGCCGACCGGTTCGGTCACTCGGTGCCAGTGAGGGCGAGCTTTTCCAGCCGCCACACTTCGTCTTGTGCGATGAGCCCGGCCCGGTCGTCCGCGTCCAGTGCCCGGACCTGCTTCTTGACCAGGCGGCGTCGCGCCGCCCAGTGATCGCGCTCAGTATCATCGGCGGCGTCGTTCTTGCGGGTGAGGAGGATCGAGGAGAGCACCGAAGCGGTGTGCCGAGCGATGTCGTAGACCATCGCGTCGGAGACATGCTCGAAGTCCGCCCGCGCCTGCGGCGGCTGGGTCAGGATCGTGTCACTCATGCGCTCCTCCGTTCCTCATCTACTAGGAGTTTACCGCGGTCGACTGACCGTGCCCAGGGCGGTGGTGCCGATTCGGCACACCCGGCAACGTCTCATCCGTCCTCGGGGCGGACATCGGCGAACAGGGCGAGGAACTTCTCGCGCGGGATCACGACCCGGCGGCCGAGCCTGACCGAGGGGATCGTGCCCTCGTTGATGCTCGTTGTGATCGTGCGGGGATCGACCCCGAGGGCTTCGGCGGCTTCTTTCCGGGTGATGACCAGGCTGCGCCGCCTGCGCAAGTCTTCCATGTCGAGAGTGCTCTGCCGCATCATCACACCATCCGTTCCAGTTACGCGCGCGCCGGGTGCATACCAAGATAGAACGACCGGGCTTGCGCTGTCAAGCATCGCGTTGTAGATTTCTTACATGGAAACAGAACGAGTACGGGGCAACCCCGCAGGCATCACGAACACGCACGTCGCCAACAACATCCGCACCGCCCGGCAGGCGATCGGCATGGACTTGCGCACCCTCTCCGACGGCATGGCACAGGCCGGGCGGAAACTCTCCCCGTCGGGGATCAGCAAGCTAGAGGCCGGAGACCGCCGCGTCGACGTGGACGACCTCATCGTCATCGCCTACCTGCTGCGCACCAGCCCCGCCGCGCTCCTGACCCCGCCAGGGAAGGCGACGACGCTCACCGGCGTACCCGACGACTACGAGCCGGAGGAGATCGACCGGTGGATGCGCGGGGAACTCGTGCTCACCGACGAGGGCCTGTTCAACTACTGGCAGCAGGAATGGGTCATCTGCACCGACCGCATCCACTACCTCGAAACCACGCTCGCGGGCATGACTGCACCGAGTCAGGACGATCCTGAGAAGCCGCAGGCGCATCCCAAGACGATTGCCGCCTACCAGGAGCGCTTGGAGACAGCGCGGGCGCGAGCGCGGGCGATCCGGGAACGCGGCGTGCAACTCGATCCCGAGGGGCGCGTGTTCAACGCCGCCGACTACATCGACAACTACGCCCAGACCCACCAGCCCGGACAGACGACAGCAAGGAGCACCCTGTCATGACCATTAAGACCCCATCCGGTGCCGATGAGCGCGGCGGGGGTGAGAAAAAGCAGCGGCGTTCCAGGTCGCGGCATCAGGGATCGCTGGGCGGCTACCAGACCCGCAAGGGCAAGCGGTGGAAGTTCCAGATCTATGTGCTCATCGACCCCGAGAAGCCCGAGCTGGGCGAGAAGCGAGTCACCCGTGGCGGGTTCACCGACCTCGAAGAAGCCCAGGCCGCCCTCACCGAGGCATTGAAGAAGAAAGCGAAGAACGAGAAGTTCCTCGGCAAGGTGCCCACCCTCGCCGTCTACGCCGATCACTGGGCCGACAGCCTCCGGTTGGCGGACTCCACGATCAAGGGGTACCGGAAGATCATCCGCAACCACATCACCCCCGATCTCGGCAAGATCAAGCTCGACAAGCTCACCGCAACCCGCATCGGCTCCCACTACCGAGAGCTGGAGAAGCACGGCCGCAAGGACGAGCATGGCAAGGGCAAGCCCCTCTCAGCCAACAGCGTCCACAAGGTGCATGTCGTGCTCGGAGCGATCCTCGATGCCGCGATCGACGACGGGCTGATCTCGGTGAACCCGTCGAAGAAGCGCCGCACCGTCAACGCGCCGAAATCGAGCGAGGTGCGGGCGCAGAAGCCCGAGATCGTCACCTGGACAGGCGAGCAGTTGCACACGTTCCTCACCTGGAACCGCGACGACCGGCAAGACGAGATGTTCCCGCTGTGGCGGCTCATCGCCTACACCGGTATGCGACGCAGCGAAGCCCTCGCGCTGAAGTGGAACGACATCAACACCAGAACAGGTCGTGTCAGCATCCGTCGCGCGGTCAACACCGAGGACTGGACGGAGACGAAGACCACGAAGACGGGCAACGCCCGCGTGATCGACGTGGACGCCGCGACCCTTAAGGTGCTCGCCTCGTACAAGGTCGCACGCGCCGAGGTGTCGTTCGAGCTGGCGAAAGCCGACGCCTATGTCTTCGGTGACGATGACGGGAAGCTGCGCTCACCCGACGCGATGACGAGCCGCTGGGATCGCCGCATGAAGTGGCTGAGCAAGCAGCACCCGAGCCTCCCGCGGGTCACGATCAAGGGGCTTCGCCATACGCACGCCACGCTCCTGCTGGAGCTGGGCGAGCATCCCAAGGTGGTGCAGGAGCGCCTCGGGCACTCCACCATCACCACCACGATGAACATCTACAGCCATGTCACCCCGACGATGCAGAAAGCCGCAGCCGACCGCTTCGCACAGCACCTCGGGAACGCTTAGCACATATTTCAGCACATGGCATGAAAATGACCCCCGGCCCGGTTTTCAAAACCCCAGGTCAGAGGCCATTTTCACACCGTGCGCGAGGGGGGACTTGAACCCCCACGACCTTGCGATCACTGGCACCTGAAGCCAGCGCGTCTACCAATTCCGCCACTCGCGCAACAAGGAATACATTACACAGCCGGGACCCCGCCGCAAAATCGAGAACCCCCGAAAATCCGCCCCACAGCCCTACTGAGACGAAGAACACATGTGCTGGGCGATTTCCACACCCTGTCAAATCGGCTCCTGCCCCGGTAAAACCTACTCATAAGGCCTGTTTTACCGCTGTGTTCAGCCTCAGCCGGTACCATGAACCCAGTAAAGAGCAGGTCCCGTTCGGCGGGACCTCTTGAAGTCTGTGTACGTACAGGCGGTCGACGGGACCGAGTCATCGGTACCGTGGGCCACCGGACCCTGTGGAAGGAGGCGAGCTGTATGAGCGTCATGGATCGCTTTGAGAAGCGCATCGAACGTTTCGTCAACGGGGCCTTCGCCAAGGTCTTCCGGTCCCAGGTCGAACCCGTTGAACTCGCCGGCGCCCTGCGCAAGGAAAGCGATACCCGCGCCGCCGTGGTCTCCCGCGGCCGCACGCTGACGGCCAATAGCTATGTCATCGAGCTGTCCCAAGGCGACTTCGAACGCCTGGGGCCCATCGAGGACGACCTGCGCCCGGAACTGCGCCAAGTGGTCGCAGAACACGCCGCGGAACAGGGCTACAGCTGTGTCGGACCCATCACGGTGTCCTTCGAGATGGCAGACGACCTGGACACCGGCATGTATCGCGTCCGCGCGACCACCCGGCGCCCCGATGGCTCGCCCGCGGCCCAGCCGGCCAACCGGGGCGGTTACGACCCGCCATCGCGGGCCAACCCGATCGTCGCCGAGGCCTATGAGCAGTCCCAGGAGAACCGCGTGCGCTCAGGGGCCGGCAACACCTATCCCGGCCCCGCGGATTCCGCCGCGGCCGCTCGCCGCGCGGCCGGCGCCACCGGCTGCAAGTACTTCTTCACCGTCGACGTGGGCGATCGTAGCTACAACCTCAAACAGGGCACCACGGTCTTCGGCCGCTCCTCGAACAGCGCGGACATCGTCTTGAGCGATCCGGGGATCTCCCGCCGCCACTTCGAAATCACCGTCGACGGCAATCACGCCACCGCCAGTGACCTGGGTTCGACCAATGGCACCATGTTCGACGGCCGCCCCATCACCAGCATCACCCTGACCGACGGCGTCACCCTGGTCGCCGGCGACACCCATGTGACGTTCCATCAGACGGAAACCGGAGCGCAATGACTGAGCTGACCGTCGTCACCCTGCGTCTGGGATTCTTCGTCCTGCTGTGGCTGTTCGTGCTGATCACCGCGGTCGTTCTCACCCAGGACATCTTCTCCCCGCGGGGCAAGCGCAGAGCCGCCCGCGCCGCGAAGAAGGCCGCGCGCGCCGGCAAACCGGCAACCGCATCCGCACAGCCCCGCAGGGAGCCGGCACGCCAGTCGGCCCCACCGCCCGTCCCACCCACCCCGGCGGCGATGCCGCGCGAACTGGTCGTCACCTCGGGCCCCCTGGTGGGAGTCTCCGTGGCGCTGGGCACCTCGGCGATCAGCCTGGGCCGTGCCGGTGACAACACGGTCGTGCTCGAAGACGACTTCGCCTCCGGCCACCACGCCCGCGTCTACCCGGGCCCGCAGGGCTGGATCCTGGAGGACCTGGGCTCGACCAACGGCACCTTCCTCGGACAGCAGAGGGTGACCGGCTCCATCCAGCTGCCCACCAACGTCCCCCTGACCGTGGGACACACGACTCTGGAGCTTCGCACGTGACCAACGATTTCATGCTCCGCACGGCTGCCCGGTCGAACACCGGGCTGGTACGGAAGAACAACCAGGACTCCGGTTACGCCGGTCCGAACTTCCTGCTCATCGCCGACGGCATGGGCGGTCACGCCGGCGGCGACGTCGCCAGCGCCATCACCGTCTCCCAGTTGGAGCCGCTCGACCACCCGGACCAGGGCTCCGACGCGATGGAGAACCTGCGGTCGGCCATCCTCACCGCCAATGAGCGGATCACCAATACGGTGGCCACCCAGCACGAACTGGCCGGGATGGGCACCACCGTCACCGCCCTGCTGCGCAGCGGCGAACAGCTGGCCCTGGCCCACATCGGCGACTCCCGCGCCTATCTGCTGCGCGGCGGCATCCTGACCCAAATCACCTCCGACCACACCTTCGTGCAGATGCTGGTCGACGAGGGCCGCATCACCCCCGAAGAAGCCGAAACCCACCCGCAGCGCTCCGTCGTGATGCGTGTCCTGGGCGATGTGGGCCAAGCCCCCGAACTCGATATGTCCATCCGCGAGGCCCGCCCCGGCGACCGCTGGATGCTCTGTTCCGACGGCCTGACCGGCTTCGCCGACATCGACGAGATCTCCACCCGGATGGAGCAGATCGACGATCCCGGCGCCTGTGCCGACGCGCTGATCGACCTGGCCCTGGGCGGCGGTGGCGGCGATAACGTCACCGTGCTCATCGGCGATGTGGTCCCGGCCGACCGCGCCGGCCTACACACCCCGGGTGTTGCGGTGGGCTCCGTGGCGATCAACCCGCAGTACGCCCGGCTGGGCATCAGCGGCACCCCCACCGGGGCGATCCCGGAGGTCGACGATGCCTCCGAGGACGACACCGTCGGCCTGCCCCGGGCGAACCAACCGGCGCCGGCGGCCCTGCCGGACGATGCCTCGGCGGCAGAACCCGTGCCAGGGTTCCTCGCATCCGAGACCCCGGCAGCAACCGCTGCAGCCGAAACACCCGCCGAGGACGCTGCGCCCGCAGTGGCCGCCGCACACGATTCCGCGGATGCCGACGCCGAGGCCGAACGGGCCTGGCGCGAATCCGGAGCCCAGCCGGCCACCCAGCCCCTGGCCGCGGCTCAGCGGCCCGACGCGGGCCACGACGGTGGCGAACCGGCGGACTCCGAGTCCGCCGAGGACTCCCAACGTGCCGCCGCACGCTCCGCCGGCTCCGAGGACACCGGCTCCAAGGACGCCGCTTCCGAGGGCCGGATCCCCGCCTGGCGGCTGTCGGGCACCGAGGACGAGTCCGCGGACCAGGAACCCAAACACGCCAAGAACTCCAAGCACGCCGATTCCGCAGGGGCGGAAGCGGACGCACCCACCGCCCGCGAGCCCAAGCGCCGCCGCGGCCTGGTCGCCACGATCACCACACTCGCGGTGATCGTCGTACTGGCCGCCGCCGGTTTCCTGGGCTGGCGCTATCTGCAAGCGCAGTACTACGTGACCGCCTCCGACGGCCGGGTGGCCGTCTATTCGGGGGTATCGCAGAACCTCGGACCGTTCTCCCTGAGCAACCTCTCGGAGACCACCGACGTGCAGACCGCGGACCTCAGCGACTACTCCCGAGAACGACTGGACCAGACGATCCCGGCGACCTCCAAGCAGAACGCCGACGAGATCGTCACATCGCTGCGCGAAGAAGCCCAGCAGAACAGCCAGTCCGGCGATACCATCAAGGGCGGCGCCACCGATGCGACCGCCAACGACCCCGCGCCCTCACAGGGCGGGGGTGACCAATGATGTCCGCCGCACCTTTGGCGGTGGACGCGGCGCAGGCCGAGTCCACGCCGCAGGAGCGCCCGCCGCACACCTACCGCTGGGTCGAACTGATACTGATCCTGGTAGCCGTGGGCATCAGCGCCCTGGCCTATGCCCTGGTGGGCATCGGCACCCAGGACACGGTCCCGGCCAACGTCTACGAATACACCGGCTGGCTGCTGGCCCTGGGCCTGTTCCTGCACCTGCTGACCTGGTGGCGGGCCAAGTACGCCGATCCGATCATCACCCCGGTTGCGGTGCTGCTCAACGGCCTGGGCCTGGCCATGATCTTCCGGATCGACCAGACCACCCTGGGCCGCGAACACCCCACCCACGCCGCGCAGAACCAGCTGATCTGGATGACCCTGGGCTGCATTCTGGCCTGCGTGGTGATCTTCTTCCTGCGCGACCACCGGATCCTGCGCCGCTGGATCTACCTGTTCGGCCTGGCCGGCATCGTGCTGCTGCTCCTGCCCATGGTCCCCGGCCTGGGCAAGGAGGTCTACGGTGCCCGGATCTGGATCCACATCGGCTCGAATTCCTTCCAGCCCGGTGAGATCGCGAAGATCTGCATGGCCATCTTCTTCGCCGGCTACTTCAACACCTACCGCGATCAGCTGACCCTGGCCGGCAAGAAGATCCTGGGCCTGCGCCTACCGCGCCTGCGCGACTGCGGCCCCATGGCCATCGCCCTGGTCTGCGCCTTCGCAGTGTTGGTGGTGGAGAAGGATCTGGGCACCGCCCTGCTGTTCTTCGGCATGTTCGTCGCCATGCTCTACATCGCCACCGGCATCAAGACCTGGATCGTCATCGGCCTGGCGGCCTTCGGGGCCGTGGCCTTCCTCGCCAGCCGGATCTTCACCCATGTGCAGCAGCGCGTGGACGGCTGGCTGCACGCGCTGGACCCCGAACAGTACGACAAGAAGGTCGGCAACTCCTACCAGCTGGTCCAGGGCATGTTCGGCATGGCCCAGGGCGGGCTGGGCGGTACCGGCCTTGGCAAGGGCCGACCGCAGATCGTGCCCTTCGCCAACTCCGACTTCATCTACACCAGCCTGGGCGAGGAACTGGGCATGGTTGGCCTGTTCGCCATCCTGGTGCTCTACCTGATCTTCGTGCAGCGCGGCTTCAAGACCGCCCTGAAACTGCGCGACGGCTTCGGCTCCCTGCTGGCCGCCGGCCTGGCCTTCGCCGTGGCCCTGCAGGTGTTCACGGTGGTCGGCGGCGTGACCCGCCTGATCCCGCTGACCGGCCTGACCCTGCCCTTCATGGCAGCCGGCGGCTCGTCCCTGATCGCCAACTGGATCATCCTGGGCCTGCTGCTGCGCATCAGCGACTCGGCCCGCCGCCCGCTGTCCGAACTGCCCGCGGGCTCCCTGCGCGCGGCACCGGTGACCAGCGAGAACCCGATCGTCAGTGAGCGCGCGGCGGCCCGGGCCTCGGCGGATTCCGGCATGCTGCCCGCGGTATCCGAACAGGTGGGCGACCCGTGGTCGCAGCCGGCCGAGGACGCACCCGGCTACGCCGACCCGTATACCGCACCAGACCCGCAAGAGGACATGGCGACCGAGGCCTTCCCCGCCCTGCGCGCCCGTGCCCAGCACAGACTCGACGAGCAGGGTTGCGAACAGCCGGGCCACGACCAGTCCCCGGCAGAGAACTACGATCCGTACTCCAGCCCGCAGGAGACGAACCCCGATGGAGGTGAGAACCGATGATGAAATCACTGCGCCACGTCAGTATCGTGGTCCTGATCATGTTCGGTCTGCTCTTCGGTTCGACCAGCGTGCTCCAGTACGTGCAGGCCGACTCGTTGCGCGCCGATGGACGCAATTCGCGCACCCTGATCGACGATCTGTCCCGCCCACGCGGCCCGATCCTGATCGACGGCACCCCGATCGCCAAATCGGTGCCCGTGGACGACGCCTACAAGTACCAGCGCGAATACGGCACCGGCAAGTACCCGGCCGCCATGTACTCCAACCTGACCGGCTACTTCTCCATCACCTCGGGCACCTCGGGGCTGGAGAACAAAATGAACGGGCTGCTCTCGGGCACCGACGACGCCCTGGCGTTCTCCCGGGTCCAGGATGTGCTCACCGGCGAACAGACCAGGGGTGCCGCGGTGGAACTGTCCATCGACCCCAAGGCGCAGAAGGCGGCCTGGGACGGACTGGGCGACCAGAAGGGCGCGGCCGTCGCCCTGGACCCCAAGACCGGGAAGATCCTGGCCATGGTCTCCAAACCGGGCTGGAACCCCAATAAGCTGGCCACGCACGACCGCGACGCGGCCGTCAAGGCGGCGGAGAACTACAGCTCGGATCCCGAGAAGGCCTATTACAACCGCGCGATCGCCGGCAACCGCTATCCCCCGGGCTCGACCTTCAAACTGGTCACGGCCTCGGCTGCCCTGGAAGCCGGCAAGACGGAGGATTCGACCGTCGCATCGCCCAATCAGCTCAACATCGGCAGGTACTCGATGCGCAATGCCGGTGGCGAAACCTGCGGCGACGGCAAGACGACCACGATCAAGGATGCCCTGACCATCTCCTGCAATACCGCCTTTGCCAATCTGGGCATCGACAACGGCTACGACAAGATGCTGGCCCAGGCCAAGAAGTTCGGCTTCGAGAAGAGCAATCTGCAGATCCCGCTGGACGTCGTGAAGTCGGTCTTCCCGTCGACCAACGACGACAAGTCGATGCTGGCCAAGGCCTCGATCGGCCAGCAGGACGTGCAGGTCACCCCCTTGCAGGTCGCCATGGTATCCGCTGCGATCGCCAATCAGGGCACGGTGATGGAACCCCAGCTGATCAAGCAGGTGAAGAACCAGAAGACCCTCAAGGTCATCGAGAAGCCGGGCAAGAAGAGCATGGGCCGGGCGATCAGCAAGAAGACCGCCTCGCAGCTGACCGACATGATGGAAAGCGTCGTGGACAAGGGCACCGGCCGATCGGCACAGATCTCCGGAGTCAAGGTGGCCGGCAAGACCGGCACGGCCCAGCACGCGGAAGGTGGACATCCCCACGCCTGGTTCACCAGTTTCGCCCCGGCCGACGACCCACAGGTCGCCGTGGCCGTGGTCGTGGAGAACGGTGGCAATGCGGGCAGTGAGGCATCGGGCGGCCGGGTGGCCGGCCCGATCGCAAAGGACATGATGGAAGCGGTGATCGATAAATGAGACCTCAGCCGGGAACCGTGCTGGGCGGTCGCTATGAACTCACGAGCAAGATCGCCGTGGGTGGCATGGGCGAGGTCTGGAAGGGCCGCGACACCGTGTTGGAACGCGACGTCGCCGCGAAGATCATGAAGGAGGAGTACCTGTCCGACCCCGCCTTCCTGGCCCGCTTCCGTGCGGAGGCCAGGTCGATGGGCGCCGTTTCGGACCCCGGCATCGCCGGCGTCTACGACTACGGTGAGGAGAACGGCTCCCCCTATCTGGTGATGGAGTACGTCCCGGGCGAGGCACTGTCGAACATCCTCGACCGCAACGGCAAGCTCAGCGTGCCCGATTCCCTCGAGGTGGTGGCCCAGGCGGGCACCGCCCTGGGTGCCGCGCACCGGGCCGGGGTGGTCCACCGCGACATCAAGCCGGGCAATCTGCTCATCACCCCCGATTTCAAGGTCAAGATCACCGACTTCGGGATCGCCCGCGTGGCCGACCAGGCCCCGCTGACCAAGACCGGCCAGGTGATGGGCACGGCCCAGTACCTGGCACCGGAACAGGCCACGGGCAAGGGCTCCGTGCCCCAGTCCGACCTGTACTCCCTGGGCATCATCCTCTACGAGTGCCTGGTCGGCAAGCGCCCCTTCATGGGCGAGTCACAGGTGGAGATCGCGATCGCGCAGGTCAACTCCCCGCCCCCGCCGCTGCCCGATTCGGTTCCGCTGCCCGTGCGCCGACTGGCCGAGTGCATGCTTGCCAAGAAGCCCGAGCTGCGTCCTGCCAGCGGTTACGCCCTGGCCGAGGCCGCCCGCGCGTTGAAGGCCGGGGACTTCCCCGCTGCCGCCGCCGCGGTCCCGCAGCTGGACCCCGGCTCGAACGGCACTCAGGCCGCGACCACGGTGATGCCTGCAGGCGGCGATGCGCCGACCACGGTGATGAATGCGACCGGAAGCCAGCCGACCACCGCCTACTCGCCGGCCACCGCGGTCAACCCGTCGGTGAACACCGGGGCCTATCAGCCCTATGCGCAGTACCCGGCCACCAATGCGACGGGTAATCTGCCGGTCGGCGGTGACGAGCCCGCGGCTCCCAAGAAGAAGTCGGCCGGCGCGATCGTGGGCCTCATCGTGGCGATCCTCGTCGTACTGGGGCTGCTCGTCTGGGGCGGCACCGCGCTGCTGAGCAACCGCTCGGGCGGCACGGCCACGCCCGGGTCCGGCGCATCGGCGACCCCGGGGACCATCAAGCTGGACCCTGACGACTTCATCGGTTTGAGCAGGACGGCCGCCCGCAAGGAATTGAAGGATCTGGGGCTCAAGGCCAAGTTCAAAGAGACCAGCTCCTCCCAGGAGGCCGGCACCGTCATCCGGGTGGGCAAGAACGACGACGGGGAATACGAGTTCGAGGCCGGGGACACCGTCACCCTGACGATCTCCACCGGCGATTCCTCGGATTCCGACTCCTCCGGCTCCTCCTCATCCTCGGGTTCCAGCTCGTCGAGCTCGAACGGGTCCTCGTCCTCCAGCGGCTCGTCCAGGTCCTCGGGCTCCAGTTCGTCCTCGGGCTCCAGCTCCTCCTCGAACGGGTCCTCGTCGTCCAGCGGTTCCTCGCGGTCCTCGGGATCCTCCGATGACGAGGGCGGCTCGGATTCCGAGGGCAGCAGCTCCTCTAGCGGATCCTCGAAGTCCTCCGGATCCTCCGATGACAACGGCGACGACGATGGCTCCGACAGCGGTTCCAAGGGATCGGATGAGGATTCGAACGGATCCGCGGAGTCCAGCGGCTCGTCGAGTTCGAGCGACTCGAAGGGTTCAAGCTCCAGTGCGAACGGGTCGTCGCAGAATTCCGGGACCTCGACGTCCAAGGGTGGTGCCGACAACGGCGGCTCTGGGAACAGCGGTGAAGCTGCCAAAGCCGACAAGGGTTCAAGCGGCTCCGACGGCTGAGGACCCCAACCGGTCCCATATGACAGGATGACCCTACAGGATTCGGAACTGACCGATTGATGAAAGGAAAGCGCACGTGACTGGCGAACGGCTGTTATCCGGGCGATACGAGGTCCGGCAGTTGCTGGGTCGCGGCGGCATGGCGGAAGTCCATGCCGGTGTGGACACCCGGCTGGGACGCCGCGTGGCCATCAAACTGCTGCGCTCCGATCTGGCCCGCGATCCGTCCTTCCACGAACGCCTCAAGCGCGAGGCGCAGTCCGCAGCGGGTCTGAACCATCCCGGCATCGTCGCGGTCTACGACTCCGGCGAGGAGACGCTGGTCGAATCCGGCGGTTCCGAGGTCCAGGTCCCCTTCATCGTGATGGAGTACGTGGAGGGTCAGACCCTGCGCCAGGTGCTCAACGAGCACGGCCACCTCACCGTCTCCGAGGCCCTCGACGTCACCGCCGGCGTCCTGGCGCCGCTGGACTACAGCCACCGCAACGGCATCGTCCACCGCGACATCAAGCCGGGCAATGTGATGCTGACTCCCGAGGGCGATATCAAGGTGATGGACTTCGGCATCGCCCGCGCACTCGAGGACACCGGCAGCCTGACCGGCACCCAGTCGGTGCTGGGCACCGCACAGTATCTGTCACCCGAACAGGCCCGCGGTGAACTGGTCGATGCGCGCTCCGATCTGTACTCGACCGCCTGCCTGCTCTACGAGCTGCTGACCGGCCGCCCGCCCTTCAAAGGCGATTCGCAGCTGGCAGTGGCCTATCAGCACGTGGGTGAGGCCCCTCAGCCGCCCTCGGCCTTCAACCCCGAGGTTCCGGAGCACGTCGACCGGCTGGTCCTGCACGCCCTGGAGAAGGACCGCGACAACCGGTACCAGGACGCCTACACCTTCCGCGAGGACGTGCTGGCGGCCAGGGACGGCCGACCCATGACGATCGACGTGCCGGGCCAGACCTCGGGCACGGGCTATGCCGCGGGTGCGGCAGGTGCTGCGGCGGGATTCGCCGCCGGCGATGCCGCCACCCAGGTGTTCAACCAGACCCAGGCCTATGGCTCCCAGGGCGACCCCTACGGGTTCCAGGGACAGCCGTACGGCTCGCAGGGCCAGCCCTATGGTTCACAGGGGCAGCCCTACGGTTCGGCCCCGGCCACGCAGTACACACCGCAGGCCGCGGAGTCCGTCGGCAGTGCCGGGCCCTACGATCCGAACCAGCCCGGGCAGTTCGCCACCGTGGGCACCGGCTACGCCCAGCAGGCGCATCCGGAGACCAGTGGCATGTCCACCCTGCCCAATCGCGAGGAGGACCATGATTCCTCGCGTCGCAAGCGCGGCTGGATGTGGGGGCTCGCGGCGGTCCTGGTGATCGTGCTGGCAGGCCTGGGCGGCTGGGTCTACGTGATGACCAAGGGCCCCGAGCCCTTCGCCCTGGAGGATCTGAAGTCCAAGAGCACCGCGGAGGCCAAGCAGTACCTGCAGGACAACGGTTTGAACTCCCAGACGGAGGAGACCCACGACGACGAGGTCGACGAGGGCGATATCGTCAAGACCGACCCGAACGCCGGGACCGAGGTCACGGCCGGGCAGACGGTCACCCTCTACGTTTCGATCGGCCCCGATGTGGTCGAAGTGCCCGATGTCGCAGGCGATACCGAATCCCTGGCCAGACAGCGGCTGACCGATGCCGGGTTGAAGGCTGGGGCCAATGAGGAGAAGACCTCGGCGGACAAGGAGAAGGGCACCGTCCTGTCCACCAAGCCCAAGAAGGGCAAGGAGGTCAAGCGGCAGTCGACGGTGGACCTGGTGATCTCCAACGGCAAGGTCGAGGTGCCCAGCGTGACCGGCCAGAAGCAGGATGAGGCCTGTGAGACGCTGCGCAGCAAGAAGTACCAGCTCGAGTGCAGCGTGAAGGTCGTCGAGACCGAGGATCACAAGGCCGGCGAGGTCTACGAACAGTCCGTCAACGGCGGCAACTCGGTGGACCAGCACGCGACGATCACGATCACGGTCGCCAAGGCCAAGCCCAAGCCGACCCCGCCGCCCACGCCCTCACAGGCGCCCATCCCCACCACGGGGATCCTGCCGGGCACCACACAGCATGGTCCGGGCAGCGGTGGCTGGTGGACGGGCAACCACTGAGGCGGGCCCGCGGCGGCATCACCAATGTGACGACTCTGGGCACCGGTGTGCTCGGCTCGCAGATCGCCTTCCAGACCGCCTACGCCGGCTTCACGGTCACGGCCTATGACATCGATGAGGCCGCCGTCGCAGCCGGCAGCGCCCGGTTCGACGGCCTCGTCGACACCTATGCCCAGGCATTCGGCGATCGCCGGGCCGCAGCGGATGCCCGCACGCGCATCACCGTCACCCACGACCTGGCAGCGGCCCTGTCCGACGCCGACCTGGTAATCGAGGCGGTCCCGGAAAGCCCCGCGATCAAGACCTCGACCTGGGAACAGGTGGGCAAGCTGGCCCCGGCCAAGACCCTCTTCGCCACGAACTCCTCGACCCTGCTGCCGTCGAGCTTCAAGGACGCCACCGGCCGGCCCGAACAGTTCCTGGCCCTCCACTACGCAAATGAGATCTGGGCGCACAACACCGCGGAGGTCATGGGCACCGCGGATACCCGCGCGGATGTCTACGATCGCGTGGTCGAATTCGCCACGGCCCAGGGCATGGTGCCGATTCGGATCCACCGCGAACAGCCGGGCTATGTGCTCAACTCCCTGCTGGTGCCCCTGCTCAACGCCGCCGGCAACCTGCTGGTCGACGGCATCGCCGAACCCGAGGACATCGACCGGGTCTGGAGGATCGGCACCGGTGCACCCAACGGCCCCTTCGAGATCTTCGACGTCGTGGGCCTGACCACCGCCTACAACATCTCCAAGATGGGCGATGAGGCGTCCCAGCGCTTCGCCGACTACCTCAAGACCAACTACATCGACCAGGGCAAGCTGGGCCGGTCCTCCGGCGAGGGCTTCTACCGCTACGGAGCCTGAGCAGTCACTTAGGTCTGCTCCCCTCCCCGTGAGCAGTCACTTTGGTCTGGAATCCGGGTGATTTCTCAGACCAAATCGCCTGCTCACGGAGGGGCGCCTCAGCCCAGGGCGGCCGCCGAGGCGATCGGCGAACGTCCGGCGGCGCGCTGCGCGGCCTCGGGCAGCCCGGCCGTGGCCAGGAAGTTCCCGACCATGAGATATCCGTCCTGGGTCAGCACGGATTCCGGGTGGAACTGCACCCCGGCCAGGGGCGCGGTGCGATGCTGGATCGCCATCACGATTCCGTCCGCGGTCTGCGCGGTGACCTCGAAGACGTCAATCGGCAGGGTCGTGTCGACGATCGCCAGCGAATGGTAACGGGTGACCGTCACGGGGTTGCGGACCCCGGCGAAGATCCCGGTGCCCGTATGCGTGATCTCAGAGGTCTTCCCGTGCATCAGCTGCGGTGAGTGGGCCACGGTGGCCCCGAACACCTCGCCCAGTGCCTGGTGTCCCAGGCACACGCCGAACAGTGGCTTCGAGTGCGCAGCGCACCAGCGGATCACGTCCGGGCACACGCCGGAGTCCGCCGGGGTGCCGGGTCCCGGCGAGATGAGCACCCCGGCGAACCCGGGCAGGTAGGTCTCCAGGTCCTCGGCCGCGATGTCGTCGTTGCGGATCACCGTGGTGACCGCGCCGAGTTCCTGCAGATAGCCCACCAGGGTGTAGACGAAGCTGTCGTAGTTGTCGATGACCAGGATCTGCGTCTTCGGCATCTCAGGCCCCTTCCCCGGTGCCGACGGTGGCGTTGTTGAATGGCATGAACGGAGCGATCAGCGGGAACACGTACTCCATCAGGACGTAGACCGCGGCGACCACCAGAGCCAGGCAGATGAGCAGTTTGATGAACCAGTTGCCGGGCAGGGCGCGCCAGATGAGTTCGTACATCACTTGCCCCCGGCCGTCTTGTAGGCGGGGCTGTCCTTGATGGCATCGGGCGGTCCGTCCGCCGCCGGGTGGAAGTCCGACAGCGTCGCATACGCGACATAGCGTTCCCTGGCCGAGAACATCGGATTACAGGCGGTCAGCGTCATGATGCGGTCCTTGCCGTGATATTCGGGGAAGCCGGGGACGGGGTCCAGGACGTCCACCTTGTTCGGCAGCACGATGTCGAAGTTGCGGAAGGTGTACGTGTAGTAGCCCTCCTTGGTCTGGACGACGATGTCGTCGCCCGGGCGCAGCTCAGCGATCTGGTTCAGCGGCTTGCCATAGGTCACGCGGTGGCCGGCGATCGCGAAGTTGCCCTTGTCGCCCGGCATTGCGGCTCCCGGGTAGTGCCCGGTGCCCATCCGGTTGAGCACCGGTTCCATGGCCACGCCCTCGGCGATCGTGCGATAGTAGCGGTCGCCGAAGCGCGGGATGTAGAGGATGCCGAAGCCCTTGTTCTCCGCCGGCGCCTTGCCCACCACGGGGTGGTCGGGGTCTCCCTTGGCCTGGGGCTTGTCGTCCTGCCAGTCGTTCTGCAGCTGGGTGGTCAGATCGCGGTTGTCCTGATCGGCCGCGATGTCCGTCCACCACAGCTGCCAGCCGACGAACAGGATGAGCACCAGGCCCAGTGTGATGCACAGTTCGCCGAAGGTGCGCACGCTCCCGCGGAAGAATCCCAGGGGCTCGGGCTCGGGCTCGGACTTCCCTCCGCCGTTTCCCCTGCCGCCCCCAGCCGCGCCCGGCTGTGCGGCGGGCACGGGCTGTGCGGGCTGTGCGCCCGAACCATATTGTGCGCCCGGGGTATACGGCGAGGCATGGGCAGCCTGCGCGTAGGAACCCGCCTGTGCGTACTGTCCGGCGGGCGCGGCGGGGAACTGTTCGGTTGCGGGGAACTGCGGGGCGACCGGTGGCAGGTACTGGGTTGCGGCATCGGATGCGTGCTGCGCTGCTGCGGGATCCGTGCCCTGCTGTGCATAGGCGCCCTGCTGCGCATAGGGGTCGGGCTGGATCGGAATGGGCGCGGTCGAGTGAGCGCGCCGAATATTCAGGGGCGAAGCGGATGCGGAACGACCATCTGATGAGGGAGCCTCCGCCGGGGCCCTGTCGGCTTGGGACTGCGGCTCATTGCCCGGCTGGGGTGTTTCCTGCTGTGCTGCCGCGGGGTCCGGGGATTCGACGCCGGCAGCCGCAGCGGCGCGTTCACGCGCGATGCGCTCACGACGAGTGAGGGGTTGGTCCACGGAGTGCACTTTCGGTAGGTCAGCTCTTAGTCCATACTAAGACCATTCCCTGAACGCCGCCCAGCCGCCGCGCCAGGGCACCCCACCCCTTTAGGTCCACCTAAGGCGGACATGCGCATTCATGGCACAACCGTTAGACTCGGGGCGTGCGTACTGAGTGCCGCCCAGGCGGCGGTGCCCGGCGCTGAGCATGGAATACGCGGAACACGCGGCATGGATCTTCACTGAGGAGTATTGTGGCCAACTCTAATTCGACGGGCAAGGCGGACGACGTCAAGGAAACCGTCGACGACAGCGCCCTGGTCGACGGGGCCAAGGCCGCAGACGCCAAGGGGACCGAATCCAAGGCGAAGTCCTCGGCCAAGAACGAAACCAAGGACTCCAAGGACAAGGCTGCGTCCAAGGACAAGGACAAGAGCCCCAAGGATAAGGACTCCGCGACAACCGCTTCCAAGGACAAGGCGGCATCCAAAGACAAGGCCGCGGCCCGTTCGAAGGCCCGCCAGGAGTCCAAGTCCGGCAATCCGGCCAAGCGCTCGGAGGCCCGGAAGAAGGCAACCTATAACTCCGCGGAGAACCAGGCGGCGCTCAAGCCCAACGGCCGCTGGTTCGTCCCCACGATGCTGTCGGTCTTCGCGATCGGTCTGCTGTGGCTCATCGTCTTCTACATCACCCAGGGCAAGTGGCCGGTCGAGGCCTGGGGCAACTGGAACCTGCTGGCGGGCTTCGGCATCATCGTCGTCGGCCTGGGCATGACCACGCGCTGGCGGTAGGGGGCGGTGGCCCCCTCACCTCGGAGCCCCTCCGACTTCCGACTGCTGGCCGATAGGCCCCTGTGGATCCGACTCATCGCCCTGTACGTGGGGCTGGTGTTCTTCGGGACCTCGTGCGGGTTGATGATTCAGGCGGGCTTGGGCAATATGCCCTGGGACGTCCTGCACCAGGGACTGTCCAACTACCTGCCGCTGAGCGTCGGCGCGATCGCCGTCATCCTCTCGCTGGTCGTTCTGCTGCTGTGGATTCCGCTGCGGCAGCGCCCCGGCCTGGGAACCATCTCCAACGCCCTGCTGGTGGGCACCTTCATCTCCGTGACCATGGCCGTGGTCCCGCCCGCGCATGCCCTGTGGCTGCAGATCACCTATATGGTGTCCGGAATCGTGATCAACGCGGTCGCCACCGTCCTCTACATCGTGCCGAACTTCGGGCCCGGACCCCGTGACGGTCTGATGACGGGACTCGTCGAGGCCACGGGCAAGCCGGTGTTCGCGGTGCGCACCACGATCGAGGTCGTCGTGATGGCCGCCGGCTGGCTGCTGGGCGGCCGCTTCTTCATCGGCACGATCCTCTACGCCCTGGCCATCGGCCCGCTGACCCAGCTGATGCTGCGCCTGGCCGTCAGGCTGTTCGGTCCGGCCGATCCCCTGACCTCCGACGAAGCCTGAGGACCCACAGCACCGGCCTCGTCTCCCGACCCTTCGGCAGGCGATTTGGTCTGGAGATTCCATGAATCCTCGGACCAAAGTGACTGCCCCCCTCTTTGTCAGACTGTTTGTGAGTCACTCAGCGTGAGTGAGGAAGTGAGCAGTGATGGCAGGGAGAGCGGGCTACACGGCCGAAGAGATCCGAGAGCTAGTCGCGCAGTATCAAGCTCAGCCGCATGGGACGAAGGCACTATGGCTGGCCGAGCAACCGTTCACGGTCCATCAGTTCCGGCGGTTGCGGCAAATGGTGTATGAGGGGGATGTGGACAGGGAACTGATTCCCCGCGAGCATGGTGGAATGACACGCACACATGGCCAGTTGGCAGCTTTTGAGAGGGCTCGCGCCAAGGAACTCGCCGAGCACGAACTCGAGGTCGCGCGGTTGCAGGCCCGGATCGAGCAATTGGAGGGTTCGAACGAGGCCTTGGGAAAAGCTATCGGGCTCTTGCATCGGCTGAGCGGTCAAGAGCCCGATACTGCCACGACGACCGACTCGC
>NZ_JANIJZ010000022.1:0-31034 GCF_024580675.1 Brevibacterium sp. 50QC2O2 | reverse complement strand
CGTCCGGTCGGGACACTCGATGATTCCCTGGTGGGTGGACAGATCACGGCAAAGGCACACACTGTGGTGGCCAGTCAGTGCCTGGGTCACACCCTGGATGGAAACCATCCCTACAAGTATCAACGTCAGTACCGTATGCAACGATTGAGGTGTGGAAGACGTACAGCTGCCGGAACTCTCTCCGGAGACGGTCAACGAGCGATTCGATCCGCGCACCTCGCAGCGCGGGTCCGACTATGCCAACCGGGGAATGGTCGAGGCGCTCGAACTGTCGGCTTCCAGCCTCGTCGAAGGGCCGATCGGCCAGGAGCGGACGTCGTCCCTATACGCCGAAGTCGCCGGTTCGCAGGGCGCCCAGTACTCGACGAAGCTGACGGTGGTCGAATACTCCGATGGGCGCGCTTCGGAGATCGTCGGGGCCAGCTGTGCGTGCCCGGTCGGCGTCATGTGCAAGCACGCGGCGGCCATCGCCTGGCTTCTGACACCGGAATTCCGGCAGCAGCGGGTCCACCCGGGCCCTGCGGTATCCGGATCCGGCACAGTTGGGCAGGCGGCCCCGGAAACCGCAGCCGCGATCGACAACCTCATGCAGTGGGCGCAAGAACACGGCCTGGACGTGCAATTCGCAGATGCCCTTGCCGCAGGCACAGGGACGGACTCCTCTGTACCCGCACGCTTCGCCCCGCCGGCTGTCCCACAGGCGCCGAAGTCCACCTGGCGGCAGGAACTGGGTGCGCTGCGCTGGATCGAAGCGGACGAAACCCTGGTGCCCGTGGCCATCCAGTTCGAACTGCGTCCGAAGCCGGTGCGCAACTGGTGGGGCCAGGAACTGCCAGATTCATTCGAACCCGAGGACGCCGCTGCGGACCCGGAGATGCGCGTGGCCATGCGACTGATGCGACCGGGCAAGCGCAATAACTGGATCAAAGGCGGCCTGAGCTGGCGCTCACTGACGAACTCGGCACAGACCTCGAAGTACAAACATGCGCAGACGGACGTCCTGGCCCGGATCTATCGGCTCTATTCGGCAGAACACGAAGGCTACGGGTCCAATGGCGAGGTGCTGGGGATCGAACAGTTCACCTCGACGCTCGTCTGGGATCTGCTGCAGGAGGCGCAGGCCGCCGGTGTCGTCTTTCTGCCCGCCGGCTTCATCGGCGACGTTGGCCTGGGGGAGCCGGTGACCGCCTTCATCGACGTGCGCCAACCGTCCGGAGGCGATCGAGGGGACCTGATACTCGAACCGACCGTGCGCCCGCGCCCGGCCGGTGGAGTCCACACCATCGGCGGGGTGGGCATCGGGGAGTTCGTCGCTCTGGGCGATACCGACGCCCCCGCTCGCGGGCGGGGGCGGACCGGACCCAGCCACGCCCTGACCCTGCACCCACTGAGCGAACCGCTGACGCCGGCCGTCCGGCACATGTTCCTCCGCGAACCCGTGCGCATCGGGGCCGAGGACTCCCAGGAGTTCTTCGCCGACTACTACCCGCGCATCCTGCCCCAGGTAGACCTCGATAGCACCGACGATTCCGTCGTGCTGCCGGAACCGGCCCGGCCGAAACTCCTGGCCCATCTGCGTTACGGGGCCAAGGACCGGCTGACGATCGACTGGGAGTTCGACTATCCCGGCCACGTCGGCCCCGTGCCGCTGGAATTCCAGGAGGGAGCCGGCCGTGATAGATCATTCGAAGCCGAGGTCGTGGCCCGGGTCCGACTGCTCGACGGCGACCTGGCCGTGACCGGACGCCAGAGCCTCGAAGGCGTCGCAACCGCCGCCTTCACCCATCTGACGTTGCCGAAACTGGAGCGGACGGACGACGTCGCGGTCATGATCTCAGGGAATCGGCCCGCCTACCAGCAGCTGCAGGCAGAACCGCACATCAGCGTCACCGCGGACAAAGTCGACAAACACGATTGGCTGGACCTGGGCTTCGAGATCACGGTCGAAGGGCGGACCATTCCCTTCCCCACGCTGTTCAAGGCGCTGGCCCAGGGCAAGGACAAACTCCTGCTGGTCGATAAGAGCTTCTTCTCCCTGCACCACCCGGCCTTCGAGAAACTGCGCAACCTCCTCACGGAGGCGGACGCCCTGGGTGAATGGGATCCGGAGGCTCCCAAAATGGCCAAGCACCAGGTCGCCTTCTGGGACGAACTCGATGACATCGCAGACGAATCCCGCGCCGATCAGGACTGGTTGGAGTCCATCGCGGGCCTACGCGACATCACGGCCATCGAGCCGATAGCAGTGCCGGCGGGTCTCAAAGCGGAGCTGCGCGACTACCAGCAAGCGGGATTCCAATGGCTGGCATTCCTCCACGCGCACAAGCTGGGTGGCATTCTGGCCGATGACATGGGCCTGGGTAAGACGATGCAGACACTGGCGCTGATCGCCCACGCGGTCGAAAGCAGTGGGCCCGGTACGGCCGGCGCGCCGTTCCTGGTCGTTGCGCCCGCCTCCGTCACGGGAGTCTGGCAGCAGGAGGCCGCGCGCTTCACCCCGGACCTGAACGTAGTGCGCCTGGGCTCCACCACCGGCAAACGCAAGACACCGCTGGCAGATGCGATCACCGGGGCGGACCTGGTCATCACCAGCTACACCATCCTGCGCATCGACCAGGCCGAGTTCGCGGATACAGCCTGGTCCGGTCTCATCCTCGACGAGGCGCAATTCGTCAAGAACCAGACCGCGCAGGTCCATCAGGCGGCCGCCCGGGTCCCCGCCGACTTCAAATTGGCGATTACCGGCACTCCCATGGAGAACTCGCTGACCGACCTGTGGGCCTTGCTCAACATCGCAGAACCCGGCCTACTGGCCTCGGCCCGGCGGTTCCGCGACCACTACGTCAAGCCCATCGAATCGGGGGAGAACCCGACCCGGATGGCATCGCTGCGGGCCCGGGTGCGGCCCTTCATGCTGCGGCGGACCAAGGAACAGGTCGCGGCCGATCTGCCGGCCAAGCAGGAACAGACCGTCAGTGTCGAACTGGTCCCCAAACACCGCAGGCTCTACGACGCCGTACTGCAACGGGAACGCAAGAAGATCCTGGGGCTGGTCGACGACCTGGACAAGAACCGGTTCATCGTCTTCCGCTCGCTGACCCTGTTGCGCATGCTGGCACTGGACCCCGCGATCGTCGACCCGCAGGAGTACGCCGACGTGCCATCGAGCAAACTCGACGAACTCTCCGAACGCCTGGGCCAGGTCATCGAAGAGGGCCACCGGGTTCTGGTGTTCAGCCAGTTCACCTCCTTCCTACACCGGGTAGCCGGCCGGCTGGAACACGGGGGCATCGCATACTCCTATCTGGACGGGGCGACCAGGGCGCGTTCGCAGGTCATCAAGGATTTCCGGTCAGGGGACCAGCCGGTGTTCCTCATCAGCCTGAAGTCCGGGGGATTCGGCCTGACACTGACGGAGGCGGACTACGTCTTCCTCCTCGACCCGTGGTGGAACCCTGCGGCCGAAGCACAGGCGATCGACCGGGTCCACCGGATCGGGCAGTCCAACAGCGTCATGGTCTACCGCATGGTCGCAGACGGCACGATCGAGCAGAAGGTCCTGGCCCTGCAGCAGAAGAAGGCCGAATTGTTCTCCAGCCTGATGGACAATGAGACTGCGTTCTCCTCCGACATCACCGCAGATGACATCCGGCAGCTGTTCGAGCCAGGAACATGAGTGCAGGGGCATGAGCGCCGGCCCGATGCAGGTGTGTGAATCATCGCACAAATCGGCCACATATGCCGTCTCGTTTTGCAATGCCGCCCAGGACCTGGTTATAGTTATCTCGTTGCCCGGAACGCCGGGCGGCCCGGGGCTATAGCTCAGTTGGTAGAGCGCTTCGTTCGCAATGAAGAGGTCAGGGGTTCAATTCCCCTTAGCTCCACGGGGGTATGGCGCAGTTGGTAGCGCGTCTCCATGGCATGGAGAAGGTCAGGGGTTCGAATCCCCTTACCTCCACATCATCGGCAATGTCCGGATTCCGATCGCTTGAGAGCGTGAGGGTCCGGGCATTGTCGTTTTTCGTTTCTCTGAGCACGCCGCACCCCGAATCCCCACGCCGGCGGATGAAAGGGACAGCGGTCATTCCTCGGCGGCGGCCAAGGCCGCGGTGACATGCAGCGCGGTCGTTGGGAACACCGGGACCGGCGAGTCCTGCTGGCCGATGAGCAGCTCGATCTCCGTGCACCCCAGGACGATTCCCTGGGCTCCGGCAGCGACGAGCCGGCCGATGACCTCCCGATACGCCTGCCGCGAATCCTCGGTGACGATACCGCGGACCAATTCCTCGTAGATGATCCGGTGCACCGTCGCCCGGTCCTTTTCGTCCGGGATCAACGATGTGATGCCGTGGTCGGCCAGGCGATCGCGATAGAAGGCCTGCTCCATCGTGAACGCGGTTCCCAACAGCCCCACCGTGGCCAGGCCTTTGGCCCTGATCGCCTCGGCGGTGGTGTCACCGATGTGGATGAATGGGACGTCGATGGCTGCGCTGATCTGGTCGGCGACCAAGTGCATCGTATTCGTGCACAACACCACGAGTCCCGCCCCAGCGGCTTCCAGCCCCCGCGCATGCGCGGCGAGGATACGGCCCGCACCATCCCAATCGCCGGTGGCCTGCAATGCCTCGATCTCAGCGAAATCGAGCGAGTCCAGCAGGATCGGCGCGGAATGAAAGCCGCCGAACCGATCCCGGACCTGCTCATTGGCCATCCGATACCAGTCCAGTGAGGACTCCCAGCTCATACCGCCCAGCACACCGATGATCTTCACGCTTCGATCCTACGGGTTCGCTCAGTCGCAGCGGTAGAAACCCTCACCCGATTCGACGCCGAACGTGCCCCGGTCGAGGTAGTCGGCCCTGAGATAGGCGGCCCAGGCCTGCTGGGTAACAGAACCGATGAGTTCGTGGCGGGCACCGTGGAATCCGGCACCGCCTGCGCGATCTGGCTGCCGAGTACCCCTGCATCCAGAACGGTGATTTTTGTGAAACCGGACGTCACTGTGTTCCCTTCGTTCGCACGCTGAGACGATCCGCGCAGATTGGTCGGACGGCTCCTATAGTGGGGAACCCCGACATAGGAGTCAGAACATGCGCATCACCATCGCCGGAGCGGGAATCGGTGGACTCTCCCTGGCCCTGAGCCTACACGCCGCCGGCCTGTCCGACGTGCACATCTATGAGCGCTCGGAGCAGATTCGAGGGCTGGGCGTGGGCTTGAACCTGCTGCCGCACGCGGTGCGCGAACTCACCGAGCTGGGCCTGGCCGAACGGCTGGAGGAACTCGGCGTGGAACCGACCACTCTGGCGTACTACAACCGCTACGGCCAGCACATCTGGAGCGAACCACGGGGCACCCGTGCGGGCTATAAATGGCCACAGCTGTCGGTGCACCGCGGCCGGTTGCAGATGCTCCTGTTGGATGCCGTGCGCGAACGCCTGGGCGATGCCGTGCACGAGGGTCACCGGCTGGTAGGAGTGCGCTCGCAGCCCGACGGGACGGAGCTGGCGACCTTTGAAACGGCCTCGGGACCGGTCGAGGTGTCCACCGACGTTCTGGTCGGCGCCGATGGAATCCATTCGGCCCTGCGGGCCCTGCGCTATCCGGCCGAGGGCGCCCCTCCCTGGAGCGGCCTGATCAACTGGCGCGGCACCGCGATCGTCGACCCCTTCCTGGACGGGGCCACCATGGTGATGGCAGGCGACGGCGACCAGAAGTTCGTGGCCTACCCCCTAGAGAACGTCCGTCCCGACGGAACGCAGAAGATTAACTTCATCGCCGAGGCCCGCACTGCGGGGGACCCCACGGCCGACTGGAACCACCCCGTGGCCGCCGAGCCCCTGCTCGAACGGTTCGCCGCCTGGAAGTTCCCCTGGCTGGACGTGCCCGCGGTGCTGGGCGCGGCCGAACAGATCCTCGAGTATCCGATGGTCGACCGCGACGCACTTGACCAGTGGACGTTCGGTCGCACCACCCTGCTGGGCGACGCCGCCCACGCGATGTACCCGAACGGCTCCAACGGCGGCTCCCAGGCGATCCTCGACGCCCGGACCCTCGCCTTCCACCTGGCTACGGCCGAGGACATCGACTCGGCGCTGGCCGCCTACGAAGCGGTCCAGCGTCCTGCGACCGCGGCGCTCCTGGCCAAGACGCGGCAGACCGGGCCGGAACTGGTCATGCTGTTGGCCTATGAACGGGCCCCGCAGGGCTTCACCCACATCCACGATGTGATCTCGGCGGCGGAACTCGAAACGATCGCCTCCGACTACAAGGTCGCCGCCGGTTTCCATCCGGCCACTCTCAACGAGCGGACGTCTTTGACCGTGCAGTGAAGCGCGAGGCCGGCGGTGAGCGCCGCAGGGCACGTGTCCTAAGCTGACGGGGTGGAAGACGAGCACACCGAGGCGATGACGTACAGCGGGCCCCAGGGGGTTCCCGGAGACGAAGAGGCACGCAGGGCGCGCGCCCTGCAGATCCTGCAGGAGGTGTTCGGCTACGAGTCCTTCCGCGGAGACCAGGCCGCGATCATCGACCGGGTGGCCTCCGGTGGCGACGCGGTCGTGCTCATGCCCACCGGCGGCGGAAAATCCCTGTGCTATCAGATCCCCGCCCTGCTGCGGCCGGGTACCGGAATCGTCGTCTCCCCGCTCATCGCGCTCATGGCCGACCAAGTCGCAGCCCTGGAGGGCAACGGCATCCGCGCGGCCTATCTGAACTCGAGCCAGGACCTCGACGAGGCCAGGGCCGTGGAGTCCCAGCTGCTGGCCGGCGAACTCGACCTGCTCTACCTGGCGCCCGAACGGCTGGTGCTGCCGCGCACCCTGGACCTGCTGTCCCGCGCCCCGATCGCGCTGTTCGCCATTGACGAAGCCCACTGTGTGGCCCAGTGGGGCCACGACTTCCGACCGGACTACCTGGGCCTATCGGTCCTGGCAGAGGCGTTCCCCACGGTCCCGCGCATCGCCCTGACCGCCACCGCCACGGCGGAGACGCACGAGGAGATCACGGAGCGCCTGGCGCTCGACGACGCCCGCCACTACGTCTCCAGCTTCGACCGGCCCAATATCCAGTACCGGATCGAACCGAAGGACCGGCCGCGCGACCAGCTGCTGAGCCTGATCACCGGGGAGTTCCCGGGCGAGGCCGGGATCGTGTACTGCCTGAGCCGCAAATCGGTGGAGACCATCGCGGAATGGCTGGCGGCCCGCGGCATCGACGCCCTGCCCTATCACGCAGGTCTGGACCCGGCGGTGCGGGCCGGAAATCAGGAGCGCTTCCTGCGCGAGGACGGGGTGGTGATGGTCGCGACGATCGCCTTCGGAATGGGCATCGACAAACCCGATGTCCGGTTCGTCGCCCATCTGGACCTACCCAAGAGCATCGAGGGCTACTACCAGGAGACCGGTCGCGCCGGCCGCGACGGCCTGCCCTCGGTGGCCTGGCTGGCCTACGGGATGGGCGATGTGGTCAGCCAGCGGCGGATGATCGAGCGCTCGGATGCCGGGGACCTGTTCCGGCGCAATGCCAATGCCCACCTGGACGCGATGCTGGCACTGTGTGAGACGACCGGGTGCCGTCGGGTCCAGCTGCTGCGCTATTTCGGGCAGAACTCCCAACCGTGCGGCAACTGCGACACCTGCCTCAATCCGCCGGCGGTGTGGGATGCGACGATTCCCGCGCAGAAGTTCCTCTCAGCGGTCATCCGGCTGGACCGCGAGCGCGGCCAGCACTTCGGCGTTGGACAGATCGTCGATGTGCTGTTGGGCAATGAGAGTGACCGGACACGCGAATCGCGGCACGAGGAACTGAGCGTATGGGGGATCGGTTCGGAGCTGGGGCCGAAGCAGTGGCGCACCCTGGCCCGTCAGCTGTTGGCCCGCGGGATCCTGGACGCGGTGGGCGACTACGGGGTGTTGATTCCCGGCCCACACGCCGGCCCGGTGCTGCGCGGCGAGGTGGCCGTCGAACTGGCCGAGGACCGGCGGCCCGAACGCAAACGCCGCTCGAGTACCATCGGCGGTCGTTCGGCGGGCAGCCGCGCCGCCGATGCCCTCGAGCCGGCCGCCCGCGAGGTCTTCGAGGCTTTGCGCGGTTGGCGCACCTCGGTGGCCAGGGAGAAGGGGATTCCGCCGTACATGGTGTTCTCCGACGCCACCCTGGTGGGCATCGTCGAGGCGCGGCCCGGGTCGGTGTCGGCCCTGGGCTCGATCAGCGGGGTGGGCCGGAAGAAGCTGGCCGAGTACGGCGAGGGACTCCTCGCCGTACTCGCGGACTCCTAGTCCAGGATCTGGCGCTTGGCTGAGATCACGCCGGTGTTGAACCCTGCCAGGTTCAACCCGCCGTGGAACCTGGCGTGCTCGATCTTCAGACAGCGGTCCATCACGACCTCCAGACCGGCGTCCTCGGCGATGTGGGCCGCCTCCTCATTCCAGGATCCCAGTTGGAGCCACAGCGTCCTGGCGCCGATCCGCACGGCGTCGCGGGCGACCTGGGGCAGGTCCTCATCGCGGCGGAACACGTCGACGATGTCGGGGACCTCCGGCAGTTCGTCCAGGCTCGCATAGACCGGATGGCCCAGGATCTCCTGCTCCCGCGGATTGATGAAGTACACGCGGTAGGGACTGTCGGCCAGCAGATATGTGGCCACGAAGTTCGAGGCACGGGCCGGCTTCGCGGAGGCTCCGACGATCGCTACGGACTTCGCCTCGCTCATGATGCGCAGACGATCCTGGGCTCCGGGGCCCGTCCAGGTGCGAGTTGTCTCCTGTGCGGTCATGCGGCCACACCTCCTTCGTGGGTTGTACCGGTGGCGGCGGTCAATGCCGTGTCGAGGTCCCAGATGATGTCGGCCAGGTCTTCCAACCCCACCGAGATGCGGATGAGATCGGCGCCGACGCCGGCGGCCTCGAGCTGTTCTGCGGAGAGCTGCTGGTGGGTGGTCGATGCCGGGTGCAGGATCAGGGTGCGGGCATCGCCGATGTTGGCCAGGTGGCTGGCGACCTGCAGGTGCTCGATGAAGTCGGCGCCCACCGTCCGACCGTCCTTGTCGCCGCTGGCTGCGGTGCCGAAGGAGAACACGGAGCCGGGGCCCTTGGGCAGGTACTTCTGGGCGCGGGCGTGGTGGGGGTGGCTCTCCAGGCCCGAATAGTTCACATAGGCGATGCGCGGATCGGCTTCGAGCCACGTTGCCACAGCCTGCGCATTGGCGACGTGCTCGTCGAGGCGTTGTGGCAGTGTTTCGACTCCCTGGATCAGCTGCCAGGCTGCCTGTGGCTGCAGGGATGGACCGTAATCGCGCAGCTGTTCGTTGCGCAGCCGGAACAGGAAGCCGTATTCGCCGAAGTTGTCCCACCAGCTGATGCCGTTGTAGCTGGGGATCGGTTCGGTCATCAGTGGGAACTTGCCATTGGCCCAGTTGAACTTCCCCGACTCCACGACCACACCGCCCAGGGTGGTGCCGTGGCCGCCGATGAACTTGGTGGCGGAGTGGATGACGATGTCGGCGCCGAATTCGATCGGGCGGCACAGGTAGGGGGAGTTCAGCGTCGCATCGACGACCAGCGGGATGTCGTGGGCGTGCGCGACCGCTGCCAGGCCCTCCAGCTCGGCGATCTCGGAGGAGGGATTGGCGATGAGTTCGGTGTAGACGGCCTTGGTGTTGGGCCGGATCGCGGCTTCGAAGTCCGCCGGGTCCGTGCCCGTGATGAAGGTCGTCTCCACACCGAAGCGGCGCAGTGAGACGTCCAGCTGGGTGACGGTGCCGCCGTAGAGCTGGCTGGAGGCGACGATGTGGTCGCCGGCCTGGGCCAGCGCCGCGAAGGTGACGAATTCCGCGGCCATTCCCGATGAGGTGGCGACAGCGCCGATCCCGCCCTCCAGACTGGCGATGCGCTCTTCGAAGGCCGCGACTGTCGGGTTGCCGATGCGCGAGTAGATATTGCCGAACTTCTGCAGGGCGAACAGGTTCGCAGCATCGTCGGAGTCCTTGAAGACAAAGGACGTCGACTGGTAGATCGGGACGGAACGCGCCCCGTGGATCGCATCGGGGACGGCACCCGCATGCAGGGCGCGGGTGCGGAATCCGAATTCGTGATCGGCCAAGACGGCTCGCTTTCTGCCCGATCCGCACATCTCGGCGGACGGGCCTGGAGAACAGGGGTATGCCTCCACTCTATCGAGCCCGGAGTTCCTGCGCTGCGGGATTTCGAATCGCGGATGTGCCGTGGTGTAGAACACCCGGCCGGATAGGGTGGCCCCATGACAAAGAAAACCCTGATCACAGGTGCCGTCGTGTTCGACGGCACGTCCTTCGCAGGCGCTCAGGACGTCCTGGTCTCCGACGGCCGGGTCGCCGAGATCCTGCCCGCCGGAACCGGTGCGGCAGGCCACCCGGACGCCGAGGTCGTCGATGCCACCGGGCAGACGCTGACACCGGGCATCATCGACTGCCATGTCCACGTCACCAGCGAGACCGCCGGGTCGCTCGACTCCTTCCACGAGCCCTTCACCTATCAGTTCTACCGCTCGGTGGACCTGCTGAAGAAGACACTGCACGGGGGAGTGACCTATGCCCGTGACGCCGGGGGAGCCGATGCCGGGTGCCGGTTGGCGCTGCAGAAGGGGCTGATCGTCGGTCCCAAGCTCAAGCTCGCGATCCAGATCATGAGCCAGACGGGCGGGCACGGTGACGGATGGCTGCCGTCGGGTGTCCACGGCACCATGTCGCTGCCGCACTACGGTCGGCCCGACGGAGTGGCCGACGGGGTCGAGGGTGTGCGCAAGAAGGCCAGGGAGATCCTGCGCGCGGGCGCCGACCACATCAAGATCTGCTCGACCGGCGGTGTGTTGTCAGCCGCAGACGATCCGCGGCACAGCCAGTTCACCCGTGATGAGATCGCCGTCATCGTCGAGGAGGCCCAGGCGCAGGGTGGCTATGTGATGGCACACGCACAGGGCTCCGAGGGCATCAAGAACGCCCTGGTGTCCGGCGTGCGCTCGATCGAGCACGGGATCTACCTCACCGATGAGCTGATCGAACTGTTCTTGGCCAAGGACGCCTACCTCGTGCCCACTCTGCAGGCGCCGCTGGCCGTCATCAAGGGCGCGGAATCGGGAGCTCCCATCCCGCCGGCCCTGGTGGAGAAGGCCAAGATGGTCGCCGAGGTTCACGCGGAATCCGTCCGCAGGGCCTACGCCGCCGGCGTCAAGATCGCGATGGGAACCGATGCCGGCGTGGGTGAGCACGGGCAGAACCTGGAGGAACTCGAACTGCTGCAGTCCCAGGCTGGGATGTCGACCGCGGATGTTCTGGCGGCAGGGACCTCGGTGGCGGCCGAACTGATGGACATCGGCGACGTGGTCGGCGCGATCGCGCCCGGCCTGGCCGCCGACCTGGTGCTGTTCGACGGGGATCTGGAGTCCGTCGGGGTGACCGAGGCACGTCGCCGGGTTGCGGGTGTCTTCCAGGACGGTGTGCGCATGCGCTGAGCCATCCGATCATCGGCGCTCGCGGGTCCCCGGGCCCGGGAGCGCCGATGCTCCCGGACACAGTGCAGGGGCCGTTCCCGTCGATCAGACGGGAACGGCCCCTGCACTGTGTCGGATGGGTCTGAGTCCGATGGGTCCTAGAGGAATGCCACGAGGACCGAGGCGATGACCACCGAACCGGCGCTGACCGAGGTGAAGCCGCCGACGAGCATCGGCGGCAGCATGACCGCCAGGAGCGACTCCTTCTCCTCTTCGCTGCGTGCGACACCGCGGGCGACCTCATTGGTGATGAGGTAGTCGGCGGGGAAGCCGTACATGGCGGTCAGGGCGACGGACATGCCCAGGCTGCCCTTCCATTTCAGGAGCTTCGTGACGATGTAGCCGCCGAGCATGATCCCAAGCCCGCCGATGATGAGAATGGCGATCAATGGCACGATTGCGTGGAGGATATCCGGGATGGAGGCTGCCATCAGCGGCGCGACGACCACCGCGATGATCGAGGCCATGCCCAGGCCGAACGAGCTGGCGCGTTCCATCGCGCGGTCGGGCGTCAGCCCCAGCCAGGTGCAGATGATGCCCAGGATCAGCGCGACGATCGACGACGGGATGTGGGTCGGGCCGGAGATGGCCACCGCCAGGGCGCCACCGCAGAAGATGATGAACAGCATGAACAGCTCATTGTCCGTCAGCGCCTTGGGCAGGTTGACGAGCTTCTTCTTCGTGGCGGCCATTTCCTCATCGGCCTTGTGCGCGGCCGCGAGCTGTTCGAGCTCACCGGAGTCGCGCAGCCTGATCGCGTGGCGCCGCAGCAGGAAGTTCGTCATCGGCATGGATGGCACGGACTGCAGCATCAGGACCAGGGACGGCAGCACCAGCACAGCGCCTGCCACGGCGTGTTCCTTCAGACCCGCGGTGGTCAACCCGGTCGCCACGATGCCGCCGGCCAAAGGGCCGGAGCCCGCGACGAAGGTCTGGAAACCGAACAGGGGCCAGATGACCAGGGCCATGACACCCACCGCGATCGCCATACCGCCACAGGTGATAAGGACGGACCGCCACTGTTTGGCCAGTGTCCGCAACGGGATGATCGAACCCATGTGGAACAGCAGCGGCGCTGACATGATGGTGTACAAGGACAGCAGGCCGGTGTCGTCGACCAGGCTCTCGGGCACCCAGCCGGCCTTGGCGACGATGAAGATGCCCAGCATCGCGATGAGCAGACTGGGCACCCTGGCCTTGGACCAGATGGAGACGATTTCGCCCAGTGCGATGAACAACATCACGACGACGATCGCGTAGACGGGATTCATTCGTGTCCCTCCTTCGAGGGTCGGGAAGAGTTGACCGACACAGTTTTCCATCTGACCTGCACCGATGATAGATCCAACTCACTATGTGAGATGGAAGACACCATGTGACTGCCGTTATGCCAAGGTCTCCGCGAAGCCCCGCCGCTGCGCTTCGGTGAACGGTGTCGGAGTGCGGGTCAGAGTATCGATCTGCACGATGGTGCTCGTGGCCCTGGCCCTCACCTCGCCGGCTGAGACCAGGAGCTGCTCCATCGTCGCCGAGGTCCGCCCCACCTTCGAAATCCGTGTGCCGACCGTGGCCTCGCCTGGCCAGTGCAGTTCGCGCAGATAGTCGATGGTGATCGAGGCGAGGACGAACTCACGGTTGGAGTCGGCGGTCTGTGCCCTGGCGGCGTCCAGTGTGGTAACCCGCCCGGTTTCGAAGTAGGAGGAGAACACGCTGTTGTTCACATGCCCCTGCCTGTCGGTGTCGCCGTAGCGGATCGTGTCCCGGCTGATCTGGGGGAAATCGGCCAGAGCGGCGTGGTCCGGGTCTGTAACTGTCATTGTCGAATGTTCGTTCATAACCCCATGGTGCCATGGCCGGTAGCGCCGTGTGGCGGATGATTGCGCCGCTTCCGGCGTGGTGGCATATTGGGAGGCTATCGGACAAGGGTGTCCGTCGGCGGCGGGGCCGCCGTGATGAAAGGCGAGGAAATGACAGACCTCTCATATACGTGCGGAACCGGGAGCACGCCCCTGCTGGGCGAGACGATCGGGCAGAACTTCGCCAGAGTCGTCTCCGCCCATCCGGATCGCACAGCCCTGATCGACGTCGCCTCCGAGCGCACCTGGACGTATGCGCAACTGGATGCCAGGACGGCCGAACTCGCAGCGGCGCTCACGGAGCGCGGAATCGGGCGGGGTGATCGAGTGGGCATTTGGGCACAGAATCTGCCCGAATGGACCCTGGCCATGTACGCCACGATCAGGATCGGCGCGATCCTGGTCAACATCAACCCGGCATACCGGAGCCATGAGCTGGACTTCATCGTCGAACACTCCGGTCTGAAGCTGCTGATCAGTCAAATCGCCGCACCGCCACACTCCGATTTCATCGCCATCGCCAGGGAAGTGCAGGCCGAACACCCGTTCGATCTGGTGTTCATCGATACCGCACCGACGGCGCTCTGCGAGACCGATCACCCTCTGCCGGATGCGGAGCGCCTGTCCGCGCTCTGTGCCGCAGGCATACGGCTGATGGAGGATCCCGGGATCAGGATGTCAGCACGTTTGGCGCGTATCGGGGCGGAGCTGGATCCCGACGATCCGATCAATCTGCAGTACACATCTGGCACGACTGGATTCCCCAAGGGCGTCACCCTGAGCCACCACAACATCCTCAACAACGGGTACTCGATCGGGGAGATGCTGAACTACTCCGAGGAGGACTCGGTGGTCCTCCCCGTGCCCTTCTTCCACTGTTTCGGCATGGTGATCGGGACCCTGGCCGCATTCTCCCACGGCGCAGCGACCGTGATACCGGCTCCGGCCTTCGACCCGGCGCGCACTCTGGCGGCCGTGCAGCGCACACGCGCAAGCAGCCTCTACGGCGTGCCCACGATGTTCATCGCAGAACTCGCCCTGGCAGATCTGGCCGATTACGACCTGTCCAGTCTGCGCACGGGGGTCATGGCGGGTTCGACCTGTCCCGTCGAAGTCATGCGCAAGGTCATCGAGACCATGCACATGCCCGAGGTCGCCATCTGCTACGGCATGACGGAGACGGCGCCGGTATCCATGATGACCCGGACGGACGATTCCCTGGAGCGCCGGACGCAGACGGTGGGCCGGGCGATGCCCTTCGTGGAGATCAAGATCGTCGACCCGGCGACGGGCCTGCAGGTCCCCCGCGGAATCAAGGGGGAGCTGTGTACCCGTGGGTATTCGGTGATGCGCGGGTACTGGGAACAGCCCGATAAGACCGCGGAGTCGATCGATTCGGGGCGGTGGATGCACACGGGGGATCTGGCGATCATGAACGACGACGGCTACGTCGACGTCGCGGGCCGGATCAAGGATCTGGTGATCAGGGGCGGGGAGAACATCGCCCCGCGCGAGATCGAGGAGTTCCTCTACACCCACCCCGACATCGCCGATGTCCAAGTGGTCGGGGTGCCCGATGCGAAGTACGGGGAGGAGCTCATGGCCTGGGTGATTCTGCGCGAGGGGGCTCCCGAGCTGACGGCGGAGGGCCTGCGGGAATTCTGCGCGGGCCGCCTGGCCCACTACAAGATCCCCAGGTACGTCCAACGCAGGGAGTCGTTCCCCATGACGGTCTCCGGCAAAGTCCGCAAGGTCGAGCTGCGCGCAGAGGGTGCGCAGCTGACCTCCTGAGGCGGCTCAGCGGATTCGCAGGGCGCCGCTCAACGCGGGATCCCAGCCCAGCGCGTCCTCGGCGGCGACTGCCGCATCAAGGTCTTCGCGCAGATCGTCGGGGAAGTCAGTGGTGCGGCGGGTGCTGAAGGAGATGTGCACGAGCATCGTCTCGAAGATCATCGACAAGCGCCGATTGTCGTCGTCGAGCACATAGGAGGCCAGGAGTAGCGCACGGGAGCCGATCCCACCGATGCGCACGCGCGTCGACAGGTTGGCGCCCAGGCGCATCTCGGCCAGATACCGCATGTGCTGTTCGACGGTGAAGACGCCCAGATTGCGGTTGGTCATGTACTCGGCGTCGAGGCCCAGGCCTGCCGCGCGCTCCATCGCGGCCTGAGAACCCACGTCGAAGTAATGTCGGATGTTCATATGGCCGTTGGCGTCGACCCACTCCGGCGGAACGGTATACGAACCGTACCGGGGGAGGTCGGCCAGCTGGTCGTAGGTTGGATGCGCCTGCGGCATGGGGATCCCTTCGTCATTGAAAAAGTCCTGGGCCCGGCCAATCAGGCCGGGCCCAGGACTCAAGCTATCATCCGTGAAGGGGCTGTGGTGGATCAGGGCCACCGGGTGGGGTCAGGACAGGGCTTTGACCCGCACGACCTTGGCGCCCTTCATCCAGCTCAGGGAACGCTCCGAGACACCCACACGCGAATTACCCGCGTCGACACCGTATGCCTTGCCCTTCTTGGTGATGATTCCGACGTGGCCGGGCGAGTGGATGATGTCGCCGGGCTTCGCCTTCTTCACCGAGATCCGCTTGCCGGCCTTGCCGATCGCGGAGCTGGTGCGCGGGACCTTGATCTTGTTCTTCTTGTAGACGTAGCGAACGAGGCCGGAGCAATCGAAGGCCTTGGGCCCGTTACCACCGGTGCGGTACTTCTTGCCCTTCTGCTTCTTGGCCAGCTTGACGATGGCGTTGCGCTTCGAGGTCTTCGAAGCCTTCTTCTTGGACTTCTTCTTCGAAGCCTTCTTGCTGGACTTCTTCTTGTCCGACTTCTTCTTGGAGTCGGACTTCTTGCTCGAGCCGCTTCCGGCGGCGCCCAGGGAGGCCGCGTTCGCCGGCGATGCCGCAATGGCTCCGCCCATAGTCAGTGCCGCGGTCAGGGCGACTGCTGTGATCGACGTCTTGAAACTCATGAAATACCTATCCTCGCTGTTGGGGGCCGCAGCTGCGGGGAAGCTGTGAAGCGGCCGCCTGTGCGCATCGGCCCGGGTGTTTCCACCCGGCGGGGCTCGAGGCCCCTCACGTATGTACCGACATGTGTTGGTGTTATCGTTCTGTGACTTTTCGAGTGTTACACATGCCGTTACCCAAATGCAACAATGACTCCCGATTCGTTACCCAAAATACTCTTCCGAAGGCCACGCCTGTCGTGGTATGAGTGCACGAAGAAGCGCCGCACCCAATATGGGATGCGGCGCTTCACAGTGTGAGACGATTATCTATCGTTCCAGGTCAGGATGGGTGTGATCAATCTAGGCGTTGACCGGAACTCGGATGGTCTCCAAATCCAGATCGGGATTGCGATCCTGGAAGGCGACCAGCGCCCTGGCCTCGGTGTGAGTTGCGACAATCGGCAGCGAGCCGGTCAGAGGCTTGCGGGCCGATTCGCCGATCGCCAGGATTGCAACGCCCGCGATGATGCTGAAGAACATGATGTAGAACGCCGGCATCAGATTGTTGCCCGTCCACTGCATGAGCGCCTGGGTGAACAACGGGGTGGTGCCACCGAAGGCGGAGACCGCCAGATTGTAGGACAGGCCCATACCCGTGTAGCGGGTGGCGGTGGGGAACAGCGCGGGCAGAGCCGCGGCCGAGGGGCCGACCCACAGGGCCACGGGGATCGCAATGAGCGACAGGGCGACCATCACCCAGGCGAGGGTCCCCAAGTGCATCAGCTTGAAGGCGGGCACCGTCAGGACCACTGTGGCGATCGCGGCGGCAGCGTAGACCGGGCGGCGGCCGACACGGTCGGAGATGAAGCCGACGATCGGGATACAGATGCTCATGACGACCAGAACGGGCACGGTGGCCAGTGCGGAGGTGATCGAGGAATAACCGACCTCCTCCTCGAGATAGACGGGCATGTAGCTCGTCAGTGCGTAGCCGGCACTGTTAGTGGCGGCGACGATGGCCATGGCGACCAGCAGGGGGCGCCAGTGGTGGCGGATCAGACCGATGAACCCGTGACGCGCATAGGGATCGTCGTGGTCGACGTCGGTGAGATCGGCGCTGGCCTCGGCCACCTCGAACGCGGGCGTCTCCGGCAGCCGCGAACGCAGCCAGACGGCGATGATGCCCAGGGGGATTGCGGTGAGGAACGGGATGCGCCAGCCGTATTCGGCCATGGCGTCCGGCCCGGATACGGAGGTGCTGATCCAGGTGGTCAGACCGACGACGGTGGCGCCGGCCGCAAAGCCCATATAAGAACCGGTGTCGAGCATGGAGGAGAAGAAGCCGCGCTTGCGGTCGGGCGCGAATTCGGCGACGTAGGTCGCGGCACCGGCGTACTCGCCGCCGGTGGAGAAGCCCTGCAGCATCTTCAGCAGGTAGAGCAGGACGAGTGCCCAGACACCCAGGGTATTGGCCGTCGGCAGCAGGCCGATGAGGGCGGTGGCGCCGGCCATGACGCTCATGGTGAAGAAGAGGATCTTGCGGCGGCCGAACTTATCGCCCAGCGGCCCCAGGACCAGTCCACCAAGGGGGCGGACCAGGAAGCTGACGGCGAAGCCGAGCAGGGTCGCCAGGAGCTGCCACTGGGTGGGGAGCCCGGAGGCGAAGACGCCGGTCATCACGACGGCCAGGTAGCCGTAGATGCCGAAGTCGTACCACTCCATGAAGTTGCCGACCAGCGTGCCGCCGATCGCGGGCTTGAGCTTGGTGGGTGGAACGACGTTGACGTGTTCGACCTTGAGTCGTTCGGGGTGGGGCTTGGGGGACTTGCCGGTTCTGCTGTGCATGAGTACCTCCTGCACTTAATCGGTTCGGAATCGCTGGGCGACGCCGCATACGATGTTCGACCTTACGGAGGCCGAAATCGAAGATCAAGGCAGAACCGGGAGGGTGCACTCGGCAGGGTTTATTGCAATATGAGCCCTACATGTGAGAACCCTGAAAACGCTGTTTGGCCAGTAGGCAACTGGCGAATGCGTGCTTCCCCGTCAAGGGCACCTGTGTATTGAGTGGCAATCCCGAATGTGGGGCCTCAGGCGGGCCGTCGGACGCGCGAGTGCGCGGCGATGACCTCTGCGTAGATGTCCTCGAAGGTGTTCAGGGTGTTCTCGATGTCGTGCTTGGCGACGATCTCCTGTGACACCCGTCCCATGGCCGCGCGCTCTTCCTGCGATGCCGTGAGCAGACGGGTGAACTTGGCGGCCAGATCATCCGTGTCGCGCGGGGTGAAGAGGTAGCCGTTCTCCCCGTCGCGGCACAAGTGGGGCAGAGCCACTGCATCGGCCAGGACCACCGGTTTCCCCGAGGCCAGGGCTTCGAGAGTTGCGATGCTCTGGAGTTCTGCGGTCCCCGGCAGGCAGAAGAAGGTGGCGCGCTGATATGCGGAGACCAGCGCGTCGTCGTCGACCTTGCCCAGGAGGCGCACCCGCTCGGCGACGCCCAGTTCTACCGCAAGGGCCTCGAGGACGGGTGCCTGGTCGCCGTGGCCGATGATCTCCGCATGGAGGTTCAGCGCCGGATCGGTCTTGGCCAGAGCTCGCACGATGTCCGTCGCGTTCTTCTCCGCGGACAGGCGGCCGACGAAGAGGACCGTCGGGGCCTCGGCCTGTGCCGTGTCGCCGGTGGCGCATGCTGCATGGAACTTCGATAGGTCGATGCCGCACGACACAGGGTGGATATCGTGGGTGAACCCGTGGTCGGTCAGCAGGTCGGCCGCGAGCTGTGTGGGGACCGTGATGTAGTCGGCCGATTCGAACTTCCGCCGCAGGTCCCACCAAGCGCCCTTGGTCACGATGTCGAGCACCGGGTCCGGTGCCGGAAGATACGGGCGGACATTGCCCGGCATGAAGTGGTTGGTCGCGACAACGGGGATGCCCCGTTTGCGCGCCTCGTTGAAGGCGAACCTGCCGATGACGAAATGGGCCTGGGTGTGGACGACATCCGGCCGGATGGCATCGAGGATCTGGGCGACTGCCGGGCGGGTGTCCCATGGCATGCAGATGCGCCAGGTCGGATGGGGCCGCCACCTGACGGATTTCACATAGTGCAGGATCACCCCGTCTTGCCGGGTGTTGCGGCGCTTGCCGTTGGGGGAGGGGCAGATGACGTGGACTTCGTGGCCGCGGCCGGCCAGGGCCGTTGCGAGCCGTTCGGCGAACTTGGCGGCTCCGTTGACCTCGGGAGCGTAGGTCTCACAGGCTATGCAGATGCGCAGCGTCTGGCCGTTGTGCGGTGCGGACGCATGCGCGGCGGAAGTATCGGAGAACAGTGCACTCACCTCAGGTAGTCTGGTCGAGCGGATCCGGGCCGGTTGGGCCGTTCGAATCCACCGAGCCGTGCGAGCCTGCGATGATTCGCGGACTCTCTTCTTTCCGGGCTTGAACATCCGGATGATATCGGGACAATACAACGACACCGAAACATGCCGCCAATCCGGTGATCACCATCACCGTGATCACCCATGCCGGAGCCGTGGCGGCCTCGCCCAGCAGTACACTGCCCAGGATGACGGCGAAGATCGGATCGATGACGGTTAGGCCGGCGATGACCAATTCGGGGGGTCCCTGAGCATAGGCCGCCTGGACGAACCATCCGCCAACTGCCGATCCGACGACGAGGGCGACCACATTGAACCAGGTGATCTCCGCGATTCCACCGTGCAGCAGCTGGAAGCTGACCAGGTGCACATTGGTGGCCACGCAGGCGTACATGAGGCCGGCTGCGATCACGTAGAGCAATTGTCCGGCCCTGCGCAGGACGAGGATGATCAGCAGGAAGAGCGCGGCTGTGCCGATCCCCAGGCCGGCCAGGATATGGGCTTCAACGCCGTAGTGCGGCTGTGTGCGGGCGACGGTTGCCGAGGCTGCGACGAAGCTGCCGACTCCGGCCATGCACAGGGCGACTCCGCCCCAGATCCGCTTCGTGGTCCGCAGGCCGCGGGTGGATACTCCCAGTAGGACGCTGACGACGACGGAGATCGCGCCGATCGGCTGAACGACCATGACGGGGGCGATTGCAAGGGCGACGACGTTGAGGACCATGCCCAAGCCGGTGACGGCCAGGCCCGCCACCCAGACGCCGCGGGAGAACATGGCCAACAGGGCGCGGATGCCGAAGCCCTGAGCGCTGCCGTGGTCATCCGAGACACCCCGATGCTGGAGCATGGCCCCGTATGCGAGGGCCACCGCGGAGATGACGGCCAGGAGGACGGCGAGCAGATTCGACACCAGGACATCCTATCGGCGAACCATTGGGATTTGCGCGAAATCCCCCTCCGTGTGTGTGAGGAAGGACACCGCCACCCGGTTTGGTCGGAATGTGCGGCGGTGCTAAAGTTGAACCCGTTGCAAGGGGCCGAAAGGCCTCGGGGAACTATTCCTCCGTAGCTCAGTTGGCAGAGCATTCGACTGTTAATCGAAGGGTCACTGGTTCGAGCCCAGTCGGGGGAGCGTTGAGAAGCCCTGGATCTTAGGATCCAGGGCTTCTGTGCGTTCCAATCCGGATTGCTCTGGCCGCCTTGGGGTGCCAAAGTGGCCCGCGGTCACAGATTTCCCGCTGCGGTTCGGCGCGTGCTACACTCGTATCCGTTACCGGGCAGTGCGTTCCGGTTGCGGATATTCCTCCGTAGCTCAGTTGGCAGAGCATTCGACTGTTAATCGAAGGGTCGCTGGTTCGAGCCCAGCCGGGGGAGCCGATAGAAGCCCCTCACCAGGGAAAACGCTGGTGAGGGGCTTTTTCTGTGCTCTGGGGGCGTGGGGGCCAGGTGCCACGTATCCGCCACCTCGGCCTCGAATCCCGTGAACCCGGCTATGCGCGGGCGGGCGGAATGAAGGTCGTTGGGCACTCGACCATGCGCTCGGGATCGAATCGGGCCACAGCCTCGTCCAAGGAGTGCCACGGTCCGAAGCCCAGACTGGTTCCCGTCCAGGACCAGATGTCGAAGTCGGTGTCGCCGAGCTGGCGCAGGGTTACCGCACCATCGCGTTTCGCCAGGCGCGCCCCCGTGGGCCCCAGGACCAGGGGGACATGGGCGTACGTGGGTTTTCGGAACCCCAGCAGATTCGCCAGGTACGCCTGCCGGGGAGCGGAATCGGCGAGGTCATCGGCTCGCACCACCTGATCGACTCCCATTAAGCCGTCGTCGACCACCACGGCCAGATTGTAGGCCCAGACTCCGTCTCCACGGCGCAGGACGAAGTCGTCGACGGTGGACTGGACCGGGCCCAGCAACACATCGGTGATGTGGTGGACGGCCAAGTCCGAACGCAGCCGTAACGCGGGCAGGCGCCCGGCGGCGGCGAGCCTGCGGCGCTCCGCCTCCCTGACCGCAGGTTCCAGATCCCTGCAGGTACCGGGATAGGCTCCCGGCGGCTGGTGCGGGGCAGTGGGCGCCTGTTGGATGTCCTTGCGCGAGCAGTAGCACTCGTAGACCAGTCCGTGCTCGGCCAAACGTTCCAGCGCCTCGGCGTAATGTGCGGTGCGGTGTGACTGATAGACCGGCGGCGCGTCCGGGACGATCCCCAGACCGGCCAAATCCGCCAGCTGCCGTTCGGCCGCGCCCCGCTTCACTCGGTCCAGGTCCTCGACCCGCCACAGGAAATCGCGGCCCGATGTCTTCGCGAACAGGTAGGCCAGGATTCCGGAGCGCACATTGCCGATGTGCAGATCGCCACTGGGACTGGGGGCGAACCGGCCCGCCGCCGGCAGTGTTTTCGCGGTAGCGGGTGACGTGGCGGAGCGCGGGGCGGGACCGATGGACATGGGTCCCATTCTAGGAGACGTCCATATGTGGCCTCGGACACGCAGACGAGGCGAATTCGCCCCGGGTCTTTGCAAGTGGAGCGAAATCGTATAGGACTGGATAAATGAGTAATGAAACGCCGATGTCTCCTGCTCAGCGGAAGCTCCTGGGAGTGATCCTGGTCCCGTTGTTCATGTCCCTGTTGAGCATTTCGATCGTCAACGTCGTCCTGCCCAGTCTGCAGGTCTCGATCGGAGCCTCCAATTCCTCGCTCCAATGGGTGCTGTCGGGCTATACGCTGGCCTTCGGCGTGCTGCTCGTGGCGGCGGGCAGGGCCGGTGATCTGTTCGGACGGGGCAAGCTCTTCGTGGTCGGACTCGTGTTCTTCGGCGTGGGATCACTGGCCGCGGGACTGGCGGGCTCCCCGCTGCTGCTCAATCTGGCGCGGATCGTGATGGGTCTGGGGTCGGGCATGCTCAGCCCTCAGGGCGTGGGCATGATCCAGCAGTACTTTCACGGCAAGGCGCGCGGCAGGGCCTTCGGCATGTTCGGTACCGTCGTCGGAGTCTCCGTGGCGATCGGCCCGATCCTGGGCGGATCGTTCATCGCCCTGTTCGGCGGCGACTGGGGCTGGCGCCTGTCATTCCTGGTCAACGTGCCGATTGCCGCTGCCGCGCTCATCATCGGTCGGTACTGGTTGCCCGGCGACGCCTGGAGCGGTGAGGATCAAGCCGGCTCCATCGATGACCCTGCACCCAAGCGGCGCCGCGCGGACTTCGATCCCATCGGCGTCCTGCTTTTGAGTGTCGGCACCCTCCTGGTCATGCTGCCCTTCCTGGAGCGCAGCCTCGGCGCCTGGATGTACTCCCTGTTGGTCATCGGTGCGGGACTGGTGGTCGTGTGGGTATGGTGGGAGACCCGCTATGCCAGGCGCGGAGGCGCGCCCATGGTCGATATGGAACTCTTCCGCACCCGCAGCTTCGCCTCGGGGGCACTGCTGTCGAGTGTGTACTTCGTCGGAACGCCCTGTGTCTGGGTGGTCGTGGCCCTGTACCTGCAGGATGGCATGCATTTCAGCGCACTGACGGCAGGGCTCATCGGCCTGCCGTCGGCGGCCTTCTCCGCGATCGTTCCGCAGATCACCGGCCGTGTGGTCTTCACCTATGGGCGCAAGCTGGTCGTGTGGGGAGTGGGGGTGGCCCTGCTGGCCGTACTCGGTTCTATCGCGGTGGTCCTGGCGGTCGAGGCCTATGGTCTGAGTCCGTGGTGGTTGATGGCCAGTCTGGCGATCCTGGGCATCGCCCAGGGCATGGTGATCAGTCCCAACCAGACACTTACTCTGGCCGAGGTCCCGGTCAAGTATGCGGGCAGCTCGGGTGGAGTCATGCAGACCGGTCAGCGGGTGGGAACCGCGATCGGGATCGCGGTCATCACCGCGGTGTTCTTCGCCGGCTTGAGTGCCGGAGGCTACGCGGTGGCCTTCGTCATGGCCTTCATCGGCATCGGCATCGTGCTGGTCCTCACCGGCATAGTCGGCCTGACCGACCTGCAGTTGAGCCGGCGGAGTCGGGCGCGTGCACAACCGGCTTGAGGCCCGGACCCGTACCGATGCCCACGGGCACCCGGCCTGCCCTGTGAGAGGATGAGGGAGCAAGACAAGGTGAGCCCTGGAGGGAAACAGCATGACTGGACCGGGTCCGCACGTCGACGAACAGACCGCCCATATTGAGCGTCTCATCAGGTCCGGCTTGGTCGATACGTACTTCGCCCCGGTCATCGACCACATGACCGGGCAACAGGCCGGTTATCGGTTACAGCACGTCGACCATGAGAATCCGCAGCCGGATATGGGTGATACATCCCAGTTGCGGCGCGCAGTCCGTGACTCCCCGATGGTGGGGGACTTCGACGCCTCCTTCCGTGCGTCCGGACTGCGTGCGGCGGAAGCAGCGGGGTTGCCCCGGCACACCCGCTTGTTCGTCACGGCGGAACCCGCCTCGCTGGCCCTGCTCGAGGACCGGACCGACGAACCCGAGAGGTCGGTCATCCTGCAGCTGGACCCGGCGTCGATCGCGCGGGACCCTGCGGTTGTGTTGCGATCGGTCCGCCAGGCCAGGACGCTGGGCTGGGGGATCGGGGTGCGCTCCGTCGGGTTGACCTCCGAGACGCTCGGCTTCATCCCGGTCGTCAATCCATCGGTGGTGAGCCTGCATCGCGATGTGCTGCAGATTCGCGATCCTCACTATCTGGCAGAGCTGACGCATGCGCTGATGTCCCACGTCGAACGGACGGGGGCCGTGATCCTTGCCGAAGGAGTGGAAACCGAGGCCGATCTGGAATTGGTCGATGCCCTGGGCGCCCGGTTCGTCTCCGGCTCACTCTACGGTGCGCTGTCGGCCACCCCGGAGCCGGTCGCCAGCCCGCCCGACGATCCGGTATCCCTGCACACCACGCGCAACGCTCTCATCACCGGTACGCCGTACTCGGTGGCCCAGGGCCTGGGACGCGATCCGTTGGTGATGGGGGAGGAGCTGCTGGCGGCCCATATGGAGACGGTTCTCTCCCGGGCACAGTCCACCGGGGGTACAGGTATGTGCTTGGCGGTGTTCGCCGATGACGAGGACCTCACTGCGCCGATGGCCGATCGGTTGATCAGACTACGGGACTCCTGCGGATTCGTTGGGGTATTCGCCGGAGGTCTGCGGGAGGCCCCGGTCCCAGGGGTTCGCAGTGCCCCTCTGGACGATTCGGACGCACTGCGCGGAGAGTACTGCGTGTTGCTGTTGGCAGCGGACGGCTGCTCGATGATCAGTGCGCACAGGATGCCCAACCCGGGTTCCGACGGCAGGACTGAATACGAGGCCTATGTCACACGAGACGTCCATGCCGTCGTCGACGCGGCCAAGGGCCTACTGACCCGGCTGCGGCCCGAGGCGTAGCGCGCCCGGCGCGGCATCTGGTGCGCCCGGTGGGACTTGAACCCACGACCAAAGGATTATGAGTCCCCTGCTCTAACCAGCTGAGCTACAGGCGCAGGGTGTTTGCGTATTGCGCACACCGCGTTCGATCATAGCAGCAGTGGGCCGTGGACTCATATCCGCGCGCCCCATTCGGATTTCCGGTCGGATATATGGTCGAGCGCCGCCCGGATAGCCTGTTGTGGCTATACAGTGGGTGTCGTAGGATTATCGCGTGCCTCTTTTCGGATCCGTAGGGGAAGACGTATCCGGAACAGTGGGAGGTAGAAAATGAATATGACTGAAGGTGTGCTCTTCGTGCACTCTGCTCCGCGTGCTCTCTGCCCTCATATCGAATGGGCGGCCGGGGGCGCAATCGGTGCTCAGGCGAAATTCGACTGGAGTCCGCAGCCAGCGGCCCCCGGTACCTTCCGCGCTGAGATCTGCTGGCGAGGCCCAGCGGGTTCCGGTGCGAAGATCGCTTCCGCCCTGCGCGGTTGGGAGGGAGTGCGTTACGAAGTCACGGAGGAGCCCAGCGAGGGTCAGGACGGCTCTCGGTGGTCTCACACTCCCGGCCTTGGCGTCTATCACGCGTTGACGGATGCCTTTGGCAACATCGTCGTACCGGAGGACACGGTTCGCAATGCCATGCGCAGGGCGAACGGTGACTTCAGCGCTTTGGAAGAGGAAATGTCCAAGGTGCTCGGTGCTGCGTGGGATGACGAACTTGAACCCTTCCGTCACGCCGGTGAAGGTGCTCCCGTGCGTTGGCTGTCAAAGGTCGGCTAAGGAACAGCTCACCGGATATACACTGCGGGCCCCGTACCTTTCCAGGTACGGGGCCCGCAGTCCGTTTGAGCGGTGCCGAGAAATCAGACGGACTTGAACGCGACGACGGCGTTGTGGCCGCCGAACCCGAACGAGTTGCTCAGCGCTGCGATATCGCCGGCCGGCAGCTCGGCAGGGGTGTCACGCGCGACGTTGAGGTCGATCTCCGGATCCATGTTCTCGATGTTGATCGTCGGTGGCGCGATGCGGTTCTTCAGGGCCAGCACGGTCAAGATGGCCTCGACCGCTCCGGCCCCGCCCAGCAGGTGGCCCGTCATCGACTTGGTGGCGGAGACGATGGCGTCCTGGCCGTGCTCGCCGAGCAGACGGTTGATCGCCTTGGACTCCGGCACGTCTCCCACCGGGGTGGAGGTCGCGTGCGCGTTGATGTGCTTGATGTCAGCGGCGGCCAGACCCGCCTGAGCAAGCGCCTCCTGCATGGCGGCCAGGGCCTCGTCACCCGAAGGATCGGTACCGGTGATGTGGTAGGAGTCATCGGAGATGCCCCAGCCTGCCAGCTCCGCGTAGATCGTGGCACCACGTGCCTCGGCGTGCTCGCGCGTCTCCAGCACCAGTGCGCCGGCGCCCTCGCCCATGACGAACCCGTCGCGGTCCTTGTCGTAGGGGCGTGAAGCGGTCTGCGGCGAATCGTTGCGCCGCGACAGGGCCCGCATCGAGGAGAAGGCGGACATGCAGATCGGGTGGATCGCAGATTCGGATCCACCGGCGACCACGACATCGGCCTGCCCCGAGGTGATGAGATCGAAGGCCCGGCCCAGGCTCTCGGTAGAGGAGGCGCAGGCGGAGACCGCGGTCTGCACCGCGCGCCGCGCGCCGAACTCCATGCCGATCGCAGCGGCGGGGCCATTGGGCATGAGCATCGGGACGGTCAACGGCATCACCCGACGTGATCCCTCCTCCCGCAGGGTGTCCCATGCGTTGAGCAGGGTCCACACGCCACCGATGCCGGTACCCCAGGACACGGCGAGGCGCTCGGACGGCACCTCTTCCAGACCGGCGTCCTCCCAGGCCTCCTTTGCGGAGATCAGGGCGAACTGGCTGGACGGGTCCAACCGCTTGGCCTGCACACGGCTCAGCCGTTCGGAGACCACCGACTGGTCGACGGTCGCCGCGAAGTTCACGGGAATGCCGTAGTTCTCCGCCCAGTCGTTGTCCATAGTGCGCGCGCCGGATGTGCCGGCCAGCGCGGCGTCCCAGGTTTCGGCCGCGGTCGTGCCGATCGGCGTGACCGCACCGATGCCGGTGATGACAACTTGAGAAGTCATTGGTTATACCTCGTCGAATAGTCGGGAAGGGAAAACAGCGGGACGGCGGCAGTCAAGCCGCCGTCCCGCTCGACCTTGGGTCAGGCCTGCTGTGCCTTGACGATGTAGTCGACGGCGTCCTGAACCGTGATGAGGTCCTTGACGTCATCATCGGGGATCTTCACGCCGAACTTCTTTTCGGCGTTGACGACGATGGTCATCATCGAGATCGAGTCGATGTCCAGGTCATCGGTGAAGGACTTGCCTGCTTCGACGGCGTCGGTCGCCAGACCGGTCTCTTCGTTGACGATTTCGGCCAGTCCGGCCAGAACTTCGGCTTCAGTGTTAGCCATGGAATATCTCCTTATAGTGTGGTCACACGCATGTGACCGTGGTGTGGAACGAATATTCGACGAGTTGTCCCCGATGAATAATACGCGAATATGGTGATCTGCCCGGAATCCGGGGTGCTCAGGGAAGGACGACGACCTGCGCGCCGTAGACGAGCCCGGCGCCGAATCCGATCTGCAGGGCAAGGCCGCCGTGCAGTTCCGGGTGTTCGCGCAGCAGGCGTTCTGTGGCCAGTGGGATCGATGCGGCCGAGGTGTTGCCGTTGTCGGCGATATCACGGCCGACGATCACGGACTCCGGCAGTTTGAGCTGTTTGGCCAGCTCGTCGATGATGCGCATATTGGCCTGGTGTGGAACGAATGCGGCCAGGTCGGACGCCTCGATCCCGGCTTCGACCAGGGCCTGCTTGGCGACCTCCGCCATATCCCAGACCGCCCAGCGGAAGACGCTTGGCCCCTCCTGGCGCAGGGTCGGGAACGGTGTGCTGGGATCCACTTTGAGGGCCAGGAAGCTGTTGGTCAGCCGGATGGTCTCCCAGTTCTCTCCCTTGGAGCCCCAGACGCTCTTCGCGATTCCAGGGGTCTCGGAGGCGCTCACGACCACGGCGCCGGCGCCGTCGCCCAGCAGGAAGGAGATCGAACGGTCCGTCGGGTCGATGTAATCCGAGAGCTTCTCCGCGCCGATGACCAGGACGTTGTCCATCACACCCGAACGCACGAGGGCGTCCGCCTGGGCGATGCCGTAGCAATAGCCGGCGCAGGCGGCCGAAATGTCCCATGCCGGCACGTCTCCGGTGCCGAGCCTGGCGGTCAGCGCGCTGGCAGCCGACGGCGTCGGAATGCTGAAGGTGACTGTGGCGATGAGGATGCCATCGATATCGGCGGGCTTCAGACCGGCGTTGGCGATAGCCTCGTTCGCGGCCTCCTCCGCCATATCGAGCACCTGGACGTCCTTGTCGGCCCGATGGCGGGTGATGATGCCGGTGCGCTGCTGGATCCACTCGTCGGAGGAGTCGATGGGCCCGACGATATCGTCGTTGGTCACCGTGAGTTCGGAACGGTAGCCGCCGATACCGGAAATCCGTGAGAACCGGTTCGCCTGAGCGGTTTTGAGGGTGGGCATGAGAGAAGTACTTCCTTGCTGGGGGATGGGGGTCACTTGCCGGCGTGTGCGGAGACGAACGCCCGTGCGCCGTCGAGGTCCTGGGCCGACTTCACCGCGTAGGTTTCCACGCCCTTGAGCGCGCGACGGGCGATACCGGTCAGCGTGCCGCCGGGCACCAGCTCGAGCAGGCCGGTCACACCGGCGGCCAGCAGTGTCTCCTGGCACTTGTCCCAGCGCACCGGGTGGGTGACCTGGCTGACCAGCGTGTCGACGTACGCCCGGCCATCGGCCACGGCGGCGCCGTCGGCGTTGGACAGGATCGTGATCTGCGGATCGTGCACGGTGACATCGGCCGCGAACCGCGCCAACGCGGGCTGTGCCGAGGCCATATACGAGGTGTGGAACGCACCGGCCACCTGCAGCGGGATCACCCTGGCCCGCTCCGGCGGGTTCTCCTGGAAGGCTGCGATGGCCTCCAGCGCGCCGGCCGCGACGATCTGGCCGCCGCCGTTGACATTGGCCGGGGCGAGGCCGGCCGCCTCGATGGCTGCGATGACGTCCTCGGCCACGCCCCCGACCACGGCGGCCATGCCGGTCGGAGTCGCAGCAGAGGCCTCGGCCATGCCGGTGGCACGGATGTGGACGAAGCGCATCGCGTCTGCGGGATCGAAGATGCCCGCCAGCGCCGCGGCACCGATCTCACCGACGGAATGGCCGGCGAGGAAATCGGGGGAGGGGAGGTCACGGGTGATCTCCCGATAGGCCGCAATGGCCGAACCGACCAGCAGTGGCTGGGCGATCGATGTGTCCTTGATCGTCTCGTCGTCGGATTCGGTGCCGTGCGCAGCCAGATCGATCCGACCGGCCTCGGATAGTTCCTCCAGGCTGGCCCGGAACCCGGGCAGCTCGAGCCAGGAAGATAGGAAACCGGCCTTCTGGGCGCCCTGACCCGGGCATGCAATGACTAACACGTTGCTCACTCTCTTTGGTGACTAGACAACATTCTCAAACTAGTGCAGAACGGTGGTTCCGGCTCGATTCTTGTGTCATGCCGACAATTGACCGGCCTCGGACAGTCGACCGTAGACCAATGCGATCCGCAGGACGAAACCCTCCCGGGCGTGGGTGGGGTCAAGGCCGAGCACGTCGGTTATCTTGCGCAGGCGGTAACGCACGGTGTTCGGGTGGACGTCGAGCACCTTCGCGGTGGCCTCGAGTGAACCGCCGAACTCCAGATACGCCCCCACCGTCGTCAGCAATTGGCCATTGGCACTGGCCAGGGGCTCGAAGTAGCGCTCCAACAGGGTGCGCACGGCCTGCGGGTCACCGGCAATCGCGCGCTCGGGCAGCAGATCGTCCGCCTGAACCGGACGGGGCGTGGCGGGGCGGGCCTGCGCGGTGCGCAGTGCCCAGACCGCGGCGTTGGCCGAGGTGCCCGCTTCGGCCAGGGACGGCACCATCGGCCCGATGACCACATCCCCGGGGCCGAAGTGGGCCGCCAGAGCGTCTGCGGCCCCCGCGATATCGGTGGGGCCGCCCAGGACGACGAGCAGGCGGTCGTCGTGGATGCCCACGAGCGCATCCTCCGCCCACTTCTGTGCGGCCTGCCGGATTGCGTCGATGGCCTTGCGCGGGCGCCGCTTGGGGGCGCGGCCCATCAGCACACAGACTTCGGACTCGCTGCGCCAACCGAAAGCCGCGGAGCGGCTGGCCAATTCGTCTACGGAATCCCCTCGGACCAGCGCGTCGATGACGAGCGCCTCCAGACGGGCGTCCCAACTGCCGCGGGCCTCGGCCGCGCGGGCGTAGACATCTGCGGCGGCGAAGGCGATCTCGCGGCTGTAGATGAGGACCGCATCGCGCAGCTCGCGCTGTTCGGAGTGCCTGGCCAGATCGGTCACCCGCTCCTCCACGACCTCGACGACCACACGCAGCAACTGCAGGGTCTGTTGGAGGGAGACCGCTCTGACCAGCTCGCGCGGAGCCGAGGAGAAGATGTCCGCGATGACCTTCAGCGGGGCCGCCGGGTTCTTGTACCAGTCGATGAAGGACGAGATCCCGGAATTGGCGAGGACCACGACCCAACCGCGGTCGGCGTTGTTCATCTGGCGGAACCACGGCAGTTTGGTCTCAATGCGCTGCAGGGTGACCTTGGACAACATGGCCTGGCCCGCCTTGAGACGGCGTGCGGTCTCAACGCGATCGGCCGAGGTGGGTCGGGATTCGGCCGGATGCGGGGAGGTCGGAGTGGTGTGAGCTGCCTTGGGCATGAGCACCACTTTAGCCCACAGGTTCCAAGTGACTTGTCGATTCGGCACAGGATGTTTGGTTTTTCACACAGTCCGGTTGATGTAGTGAATGTACGGGGGCGGCGGTCCCGGCGGATCACTGTGGATC
>NZ_JANIJZ010000021.1:0-33946 GCF_024580675.1 Brevibacterium sp. 50QC2O2 | reverse complement strand
ACGCCCCAGAGGATTCCTCAACGATCCGAAATACACGCATCGACCCGAGATGGACACGAAGTCATGAGACATCAATGGACACACCTGGTTGAGACATCACGTGGCCCCGATGTCCTGAGACATGACACGCCCCGGAACCTGCATGAACCGGTCACTGGGTGATGGCCCGGGTCATCGAGTGGGAATCACCCCAGGCGGATATCGCGGAAGGTGGGGGAGCGGCGCGAATCCTCAGGCGATTCCCCGTACGTACTCTGCGCAACCCTGCGGATGCGCTCGCGCATGAGCTCGCTGATCGTCGTGATTCCCGCGGCCTCCGCTTCCTCCGCGGCGTCCGCTTCCTCCGAGGCCTCCGCGCCGCGGGGGCTCCGCACTCCTTCACCACCCACCCGCGCTCCGGCTGCCGGGCGCAGGGGTTCGGGCTGTTGGACGAGCACGAAGCGCCGCTGCCCGCCGTCTGCCGCATTGAGCTCCAGTACCGCCTGGCCAGTGGTCCCCGAGCCCGCGAAGAAGTCCAACACCAGCGCATCGCGGTCGGCGAAGGTCTGTGAGAGCACCAGGTCCTTGATCAGCTCCACCGGCTTCGGATAGGAGAACAGCCCGCCCAGGCCCAGGGTGCTGAGCGCATTGCGCCCCTGTTCCCCCAGGGCCCTGATGATCGAGTACAGCTTCGACGAGGCCTGCTCGGCCGGGGTCAGCTTGACCACGGCGTGCTTGGCCGTGCCGTCGGCGCCTGGCTCGCCCCAGGCACGCAGCACATGGGTGCCGGCGGCCAGCCAGCCATCGACCTGGCGCAGTTTCGCCGCACCGCGCACCGCCAGGATGTCCTCGTACATGAGCCTGCGCTCGGTTCCCCTGGTGTACTTCCCGAAGCTCACCCGCAGCACATCGTCGTCGACCAGATAGCGCCGCCCGTCGATGTCCTCGTACTTGGCCGGGGGTTTCTTGGGCCCCAGAAAGGGCCCGGCCTGCGCGATGTCGCGCGCCCAGGCGAGCACATAGTCATGCCCCCGGATGAAGAACCTGGCCTGCCCGCCACCCTTGGCGCGCTGGTGGACGAAGGCGCCCAGGAAGTTCTCCTCGCCGAACACCCGATGGCCCAGCATGGTCAGATAGGCCAGTTCGCCGTCGTCGATCGAGGCGAAGAACACCCCGTCAGCGCGCATCAGCCGGCGGGCCAGCAGCAGCCTGGGCAGCATCATGTTCAGCCAGGCCGCATGGTCCTTGGTGCCTCCGGCCCGTCGGCCCGCGGTCCGCCCCGCCCTGTCGTGGTAGCTCAGGCGCGAGCCCGTGTTGTACGGCGGGTCGATGTAAACGACCTTGAAAGCCGTGGCGTGGGTGTCCTGCAGCAGCTTCAGGGCCTCCAGATTGTCGCCCTCGATGAGTGTGTCCTCGGCTTGCGACAGCGGCCGGGCCAGCGGCCGGACCCGCTTCGTTTCACGTGAAACAGTGTCTGCGCCGAGGTCCCCGTCGGCTTCAGCTCCGGCGTGCGGTCCGCGGCGCGGTTCGCTTACCCGCGCGCGGCGCGCAGTCCCGGCCAGGGCCTCGGCCGCGGCGCGTCCGGCCCAGTCGAAGACGACCCCGCCGGTTGCAGTCGGCCCTGCATCCTCAGTCCTCGGCATGGCGCTCCAGGAACTCGTAGACCTCGGTCGGGTCGACCCCGGGGAAGGCCCCGGGCGGGACGGCGGCCAACAGTGAGGCGTGCATCTTGGCCTGGGGCCAGGACTGAGTCCCCCAGGTTGCCTCCAGCTCGGCCGGCGCCGCGCGGCAGCAGGATGGATCGGGGCAGCGCGACTGGGACCGGATAGGGGTCTCCCTGCCCTCGAACCAGCGCACCTCGTTGAACGGCACGCCCACGCTCACCGCGAAGTCGCTGTCCTCTGGCAGTACCCGGGCGGTGCACCAATAGGTGCCGACGGGGGTGTCGGTGTACTGATAGTAGGGGCTGAAGCGGTCGGCGACCTTGAAGACCTGGCGCGAGGTGAAGCGCTTGCAGGCGTACTGGCCCTCCACGGCACCCAGGGGGTCGGTGGGGAAGGGCAGTCCGTCGTTCGAGTACACCTTGTGGATCGCTCCGGATGTCTGGACCTTCATGAAGTGCACGCGTAGGCCCAGGTGTTCGGTTGCCAGATTTGTGAACCGGTGGGCCGCGGTCTCATAGGTCGTGCCGAAATGATCGCGCAGCTCCTCAATGGAAATTCGGCGATTCTTCTTCGCCTCCTTCAGCAGGGACGCCGCGGCGGATTCCGGGAGCCGCAGGGCCGCCGCCAGATAGTTCACCTGCACGCGCTGGCGCAGGAACTCCGCATAGTCCCTGGGCTTCTCCTGGCCCAGGATCATCGGCGCCAGTGCCGCCAGCATGGTGGAGCGCGGATCGTGTCCTCCCATCCCCGAGTTGGGCAGATAGATCCGCTTGCCCCGCAGATCGGTCACCGAGCGCGTCGAGGCCGGCACATCGGCCACGTAGTGCAGATCGAAGCCCAGATGACTGGCGATCCCCGCGGCCTGCCGCTGGCTCAGTGGGCCGTCGCGGTAGTCCACCACGGCCAGCAGCTCGGCGGCCAGGTCCTCCAGATCGCCGAAGTAGTTGTGCGCCCTGCTCATCCGCTCCCGCAGATCGCGGTTGGCCCGCCTGGCCTCCTCCGGGGTGGCCGCGCGGGTCTCCGCCATCGTCTGGAGTTCGCGCTGTAGGCCGACGATGGCCTCCAGCGCGTCCGTCGGCAGGGCCTTGGTGCGGACCCGCGGCAGGCGCAGGGAGGAATAGAGGGCCGAGGCCTGTGCGCGTTCGGCCTGGATCTCCAGGGCCGCCCTGTGGTCCACGGGGGTGGGGTCGAGGAGGTCCTCGGCGCTCACGTCCAGTGCCGTGGCCAGCGCCTGGAGCATGGAGATGGTGGGCTCCCGCCGCCCCGATTCGATCGCCGAGATTTGCGAGGGCGCCCGTGAGACCCGCTGCCCCAGGTCCGTCAGGGTCAGTCCTGCGGCCTTGCGGAAGTGGCGCACGCGCCGTCCGATGGTCAGGGCATCCGGCCCGGCCGTGGACTCCTTGGCTTCGTCGTTCATGCCCCCAATCCTACGAAGAATCTGTGTAGAAGACCACATTTTCTAGTGTGTAGAAAAATAACGAATTTTTCACTCAAATTCAGTCGAAATCGGGGTGGTGCGGCCCACAGACTGGAATCACAAGCGGAACACGATATGCACCTCGGCCCCGGCGACGGGATTACCCACGATCCCGGAGAACAGGGTCGGAAGGCCCGGAGAACGGGCAGGTGCAGGGGCGTGGACCGCAACCCTCACAGCGACAAAGGAGCACCGACATGACCGACAACCTGCACGATGCGAACGCCCTGCGCAGCGACTGGGCCACCAATCCCCGGTGGGCCGGAACCAGCCGCGACTACACGGCGGAAGACGTCGTCAAGCTGCGCGGCTCGCTCATCGAGGAACACACCCTGGCCCGTCACGGCGCCGAGCGCCTGTGGGATCTCATCCACACCGAGGACTTCGTCAACTCGCTGGGCGCCCTGACCGGCAACCAGGCCGTCGAACAGGTCAAGGCCGGCCTCAAGGCCATCTACCTGTCCGGCTGGCAGGTCGCAGCCGATGCCAACAACGCCGGCCAGACCTACCCCGACCAGTCGATCTACCCGGCCAACTCGGTTCCCCAGGTGGTCCGCCGGATCAACAACGCGCTGATGCGCGCCGACCAGATCGAGGTCTCCGAGGGCACCAAGAACGTCGACGACTGGTTCGCCCCGATCGTCGCGGACGCCGAGGCCGGCTTCGGCGGCACCATCAACGTCTACGAACTCATGCGCGGGATGATCTCCGCCGGCGCCGCCGGCGTCCACTTCGAGGACCAGCTGGGCTCGGAGAAGAAGTGCGGGCACCTGGGCGGCAAGGTCCTCGTCCCCACCGCGCAGCACATCCGCACGCTCAACGCCGCCCGCCTGGCCGCCGATGTGGAGAACGTCCCCAGCCTGGTCATCGCCCGCACCGACGCCGAGGCCGCGACGCTCATCACCAGCGACATCGACGAGCGCGACCAGAAGTACCTCACCGGTGAGCGCACCGCGGAGGGCTTCTACAAGGTCACCAACGGCATCGAGCCGTGCATCGACCGCGGCCTGGCCTTCGCCCCGTACGCAGATCTGCTGTGGATGGAGACCTCGACGCCGGACCTGGAGGCCGCGAAGCGCTTCGCCGATGCGATCCACGCGGAGTACCCGGACCAGCTGCTGAGCTACAACTGCTCGCCCTCGTTCAACTGGAGGGCGCACCTGGACGATTCGACGATCGCCAAGTTCCAGCGTGAGCTGGGCGCGATGGGCTACAAGTTCCAGTTCATCACGCTGGCCGGCTTCCACGCTCTGAACTACTCGATGTTCGATCTGGCCCACGGCTATGCCCGCAACCAGATGGCCGCCTACGTCGAACTGCAGGAGCGCGAATTCGCCGCCGAGGCCCGTGGCTACACCGCCACGAAGCACCAGCGCGAGGTCGGCACCGGCTACTTCGACCTGGTCTCGACCGCGATCAACCCACAGTCCTCGACCACCGCGCTCAAGGACTCGACCGAGGCCGCGCAGTTCTGACGCGCATCTGCGAGTTCTGAGTTCTGCGGCTTGAGCGTCGGGCCGTACCGCTCGGCTCTCAAGTCGCACCACCGGCTTGTCCGCGGGAAGGGTTTTTCGAGGGTTTACCCTTCCCGCGGACATTTTCTCTTCCCACCCTCCCCACACCCTCGCGCACTACACCCGGGCGCCGCCCGCGTTCCCGCTGCCCGCACCGGGCGAGAACCCATCGAGCTCCACGCAGCCCGACCTTCACCGACTTCCACTTAGCCCGTCCTTTCCAGGAGCATCCGATGTCCGCCACGATCACGGAACAGACCACCGACCACCAGAGCCCTCGGTCCGCCGCCGCACAGCCCGCCGCCGCGCCGACGGCCGTGCGACCCGTAGCCGAGCAGTCGGCAAGCGAGCAGGCGCGCACCGCGCTGCGCATTCTGGGGCCGATGGAGCCCGGCTACGACTCGATCCTCACACCGGACGCCCTGGACTTCGTGGCCGAACTCCACCGCCTCTTCTACGCCTCCCGGCGCGAAGTCATGGCCCACCGCGAATCCCGCCGCGCCGCGATCGACCGCGGCCGGATGCCCGGCTTCAAGCCGGAGACCGCGGGCATCCGGCACGACCCGGAGTGGACGATCGCGCCCACGGCGCCGGGCCTGGAGGACCGGCGGGTGGAGATCGTGGCGCCCGCCTGCCAGGCCGAGGCGGCCCGCGCCCTGGGCTCGGGCGCCCCCGTGTGGATCGCCGACCTCGAGGACACCATGTCGCCGAGTTGGCACAATGTCGTGACCGCCCAGGTGAATCTGCACCGGGCGGTGCGCGGAGATCTGCAGGCCGGCACCCCCGGCCTGGCCGGCCATCGCGGCACCGAGCGGCGCGCCGGCACCTCGTTCCCGACCTCGGGCCTGGGGCAGGAGACCGCCTATGCCAGGCCGCAGCAGGCCCCCACGATCATGCTGCGCCCGCGCGGGCTGCACCTGCCGGAGCGGCACCTGGAGTGGGTCGACGAGCACGGCACCCGGTTCGCCGCCAGCGCCACCCTGGTGGACCTCGGGCTGTACCTGTTCCACAATGCGCACGAACTCATCGCCGCCGGCCGCGGCCCCTACTTCTGCCTGCCGAAGCTCGAGGCCGCCCGCGAGGCCGCCTGGTTCAACGCAGTCTTCGTCGCCGCCCAAAATGCCCTGGACATCCCGATCGGCACGATCCGCGCCGGCGTCATCGTGGAGACGGTCACGGCGGCCTTCCAGGCCGAGGAGATCCTCTACGAACTGCGTGAACACTCCGCCGGCCTGTCCACCGGCCGCTGGGACTACATCTTCTCGATGATCCGCGAATTCCGGAACTACCGCGAGTTCATCCTGCCCGACCGCGACGCGATCGGCCCCGAGGCCCGCTCCATGCGCGCCTTCCTGCGCCATATCGTCGACGTGTGCCACCGCCGTGGCGCCCCCGTGCTCGGCGGCATGTCGACCTATGTGCCCGGCCACAAGTCCTCCGAGGGCCTGGCCGTGCGCCCCGATAAGGAGGCCGAACGCGCCCTCGGCTTCGACGGCACCTGGGTGTCCCACCCGGCGCTGGTCCCGCTGGCCCGCCACGTTTTCTCTGGCGCGGGAACCGGGGCCGAGGCCGCGGCGGGCGGCGCGGCTGAGGGCACCGGCTCGGGTCCGCATCCCGAGCACCCCCGTCCCACCCCCACCACGCCGGAGGGCCGCGAGACCCAGCTGCGCCGGGCCCTGCTCGACGTGAGTGACATCGCCGCCGTCCACCCGACCGAGGCCGGGCTGCGCGCGGACATCCGCCTGGTCCTGCACTATGTCAACGCCTGGCTGTCGGGACGCGGGATGATCGAATGGGATGGCCAGCACCAGGACGCATCGTGTGCGGAGATCTGCCGGGCGCACATCTGGCAGTGGATCCGCCACTCCGTGACCCTGGCCGACGGCCGCCCCGTGACCCGCGAACTTGTGGCCCGCTGCGCCGCCGAGGAACTGGCCGTGATCGTCCAGCATCCGGCCGACCACTACCCTGACGCGGCCGAGGTCCTGGCCGCCGCGGCGCTGGGCGATACGATGCCCGGATTCCTCACGACCGAGGCCTATGAGGACTTCCTCGTCGACTGGCGCGTCAAGCGCGAACAGGCGGCATGAACGACCCGGAACGCCTCCGTCCCTGACCTTTGTGGGGAGCGCGGAAGAAATCTAATGGAAGGGTGTTCCTCGGGCCGGGTTTCAAGCGGTATGCTGGGTTCGCAAAAGTTGGATTTCATGGTGAAAGTGGAAGATGTCACGACGAGCCAAAGAGCTCTCTGAAGAGCAGAGAGCCGTAGTCCGGACAGTACGCCGGCTAGCGCGACAGCGCGCAGTAGTCAACGAGAACTACATTTCGTCTATTCTGCAGGCACGCGCCGCGGGGATCACCTATGCCGCGATCGCCGAAGCCGTCGGCACCTCGTCGCAGGCGGTGCAGGAGATCGTCCGGCGCCACGCCCGCTCGGAGGGTTTCACCTCCGTGCAGGAGATGGCGGCTGCACCGGTGCCGGTGGCAGCTGCTGTAGCGGCGGAGGCACCGGTCGCGCAGCCTGTGGCAGCGGTGACGGCGAGGATTCCGTTGATCAGCCCGGTGACCATCTGAGCGCGGTCCCGTTTCCCACGATCGACCGCGTGCAGGGCAGTGACCTGCTCGCGGTCGCTTGCGATTTGGCGATCATCGCGGGGACCCGGCAGGCTCACTGGCGCGCGCGGATCGAAGCCCACGGCTGGGACCGTTCACAGGTCACGGCCAAGGACGATCCGAACAACCTGGTGACGGCGGCCGATGAGGAGATCGAGTCCCTGGTGCGCGGCTATCTGGTCCGCGTGCGCCCCAGCGATGTGATGATCGGCGAGGAGGGCGCTGCTGCGCTGGACCTGGAACAGGTGCTCGACGAGTCCCAGCTCGCCGCACTGCTCCCGCGCCTGCGGTGCGCGGTGACGGCCAGCGAGGGAGGCTCGGCGGACGTCGCGGGCGTGGCACAGTCACCCGCCGGTGCGGACCGCTACGAATGGCACGTCGATCCGATCGACGGCACCGTGAACTTCGTGCGCGGGATCGAATACCACTGCTTCTCCGTGGGCGTGCGGCGTCTGAACGGCGGCGGTGATGCCGTGGCCGATGGGGCCGGCGGCACTCGCGCCGCGGCGACCACCGGCGGTGCAGTGTCCGGTCCCGTGTGGGAATCGGCCGGCTGGGTCCTGGGCCTGGTCGCCTGTCCCGCACTGGACACCGTATGGTTCGCCGAGGCCCCGGATCCGGCTGGTGCAGGAGTTCCGGCTGGTGCCTGGAAGCTCCCACCCGCCGGCGACCCCGTACGTCTGCACGGCACACCTGTGGGACGGCGCGGGCGACTCGCGGCCACCGGCTTCAATTACTCGCCCGAGCTGCGGACCCGCCAGCTGGCGGAACTGGGTCGCATCATGGCGGACTTCGACGATGTCCGCAGGCTGGGCTCCGCCGCCATGGATCTGTGTCTGGCAGCCGAAGGCCGTGTCAACGCCTACTATGAGCGCGGCCTGGGCGTCTACGACTTCGCCGGAGGTGCGGTGATCGCCGAGCAGGCCGGGCTGCAGGTGCGCCGCCCCCACGCCTACGACGACTACTGCATCGCAGCGGACACCCCGGAGCGCTTCGCCTTCATCGAATCCTGCCTACAGGACTGAGCGGATCGGACACCCTCCCAGCGCGTCAACACCATCCAGACGCATAGACACCAGGTGAGCGCGGGAACTACTTGCTACAACAGGTAGTTCCCGCGCTCACCTGGTGTCTATGCGGGGGAAAGCCGGTCGGCGCGGCCGGCGCGCGGAGCCGGCCCGGCGCACGGAACCGGGACGGGGCCTCGGCGCCTCAGTAATACACCGCGATGCGCCCGTGCTCCGGGGTGTCGATGACGTCGACTTGCGTGTGGAAGACCTCGGTGAGGATATCGGAGCGCATGATGTCCTCGGCCGGTCCGAAGTGCAGCACCTGCCCGTCGCCCATCGCGCAGATCCGCTGGGCGTAGCGCGCGGCGAAGTTGATGTCGTGGAGCACGATGACGATCGTCTTGCCCTGCTCCTTGGCGAAGGAGTCGAGCCTGCGCATCATCGCCGCCGCATGCTCCATATCGAGGTTGTTCAACGGCTCGTCCAACAGGATGTAGTCGGTGTCCTGCGCCAGGACCATCGCGACATAGGCCCGCTGCCGCTGCCCGCCGGAGAGCTGGTCCAGATAACGGGACTCCAGTTCCGCCAACCCCATGAAGTCGATCGCCTGGGACACCTGGTCCTCGTCTTCAGCGGTCAGCCGTCCCCGGCTGTGGGGGAAGCGGCCGAAGCCCACCAGCTGGCGGACCGTCAGCCGGGTCATGAAGTGATTCTCCTGCCGCAGGATCGACACGATCTTCGCCAGGTCCTTCGACGGGGTCGTGGACACGTCGTTCCCGCCCACCGTGATGGTCCCGCCGTCGGTCTCCATGAGCCGGCCGATCATGGTCAGCAGCGTGGACTTGCCCGCGCCGTTGGGCCCGACCAGTGCGGTGATGCCCCCTGCCGGGATCGTCAGGTCCACGGGTCCGATGGTGGTCTCCGCACTGTAGCGGCGCACCACGCCCTTGAGCTCGATCATGCCAAGCGCCCCTTCCGCAGGATGTACAGGAGGAACGCGGCCCCTCCGATCAGTTCGATGATGATGCTCACGGAGCCCTCCGCGTAGAAGATCCGTTTGAGGACGAAGTGTGAACCGGCGAAGACGACGAATCCCACCAGGGTCGCCATCGGGAACAGCAGCCGGTGGTCGAAGGTGTCGGCCAGCTGATAGGTCAGCATCGCCACCAGGAACCCGAAGAAGGTCATGGGCCCGATCAGCGCGGTGGACACGGAGACCAGCACCGCCACCAGGATCAGCACGATGATCATGAAGCGCCGGTGGTCCACCCCCAGGTTCATCGCGGTGTCACGGCCCAGGGCCAGCACGTTGAGTTTGCGGGAGAAGAGATAGAGCAGGCCCGCGCAGACCAACACGATGGGGATCGCGATGTACAGCTTGGAGCCGTCGGCATTGGCGATCGAGCCGACCTGTCGGGCGGTCAGCACGTCGAACTCCGCTGGATCGAGCAGGGTCTGCATGAACGTGGACAGGGCGTTCAGGCCCCCGCCCAGGACCAGTCCGACCAGCAGGGTGATGTGCAGATTGCCGCGCCGGCCGGTCAGCAGCAGGCCGTAGAGCACGGTGGCGAAGAGCACCATGACGATGATCTGGCCCACGAACTGCAGGGTGCCGCCCACCGCGGTGGCGCCGGCCACGCCCAGGAAGAAGATCGCGGCGGTCTGGATGAGCTGGTAGAGCGACTCGAAGCCGATGATCGAGGGGGTCAGGATCCGGTTGTTCGTCACGGTCTGGAAGGCCACGGTCGCGGTGGCCTGGGCGACTGCGACGACGGCGATGACCACGAGCGCATCGGAGCGGATCTTCGCGATGACCCAGAAGCCCCGGGTGCCCACCGGCAGGGGGTTCTTCCAGCCCATGGTGATGGCGATGATGGCCAGTGCCCCCGCGCCGAGGACCAGCATGGCGATCAGGTACCGGCGCCTGGCGCGGGTCGTTGGCAGGGCGCCGGAGGAGCGCTTGAGTTCAGCTGACAACCTTGCGCCCCCGAATCAACAGCACGATGAACACGGCCGCCCCCACGACGCCCAGGATCAGGGAGACGGGGACCTCGAACGGGGCGATGACGGTGCGCGCCAGCAGGTCGCAGGCGGTCACGATCGCGATCCCGGACAGGGCGACCCATGGCAGGTTGGAGCGCAGGTCGTCGCCGCGGAACATGGACACGAGGTTCGGCACGACCAAGCCCAGGAAGGGCAGGTTGCCCACGACCACGGTGATGATGCCAGAGGCCATGGCGATGACACCGGTGCCGATGAGCACGATGCGGTTGTAGTTCACGCCCACATTGGTCGCCACGTCCTTGCCCAGGCCCGCGACGGTGAAGCGGTCCGCGGCGATGAAGATGACCAGGACGACGGCGATGAGGATCCAGATGGGTTCGTACTGGCCCTTGAAGATCGAGGTGAAGGAACCGGCGAACCAGATGCCCAGGGCCTGGGTCATATCGGTTGCGAAGGCCACGAAATTGGACAGGGAGCCGACGACGGCGCCCAGCATCATGCCGACGATCGGCACGACGATGGACGAGCGCAGGGTGACGCGCTGGATGAAGGCGAAGAACACCATGGTGCCGATGAAGGCGGCGGCGATGGCCGCGACCATCCTGGTCAGGATGTCGGCGTGGGGGAAGACCACCATGCACAGCAGCAGCCCCAGGCCGGCCCATTCGGTGGTGCCGGTGGTGGTGGGTTCGACGAAGCGGTTCTGGGTGATCATCTGCATCACCAGGCCGGACATGGCCATCACCGCGCCGGCCAGGATGAGGGCGACCGTGCGCGGCACGCGGGTGATGAAGAACATGTCCCAGCCTTCGGGACCGGACAGGATGCTGTACTGACCCACACACAGGCTCGCGACGACGAGGCCGCAGACGACGAACAGGCCGACCAGCAGGGGCCAGGTGAAAAGACGGTTCTTCCCCGTCTTCTCACCGGGTCCCTGAGGCCCGCCTGTGCGTGCGGATCCGGGTTCCACGGGGGAACCGGACGATCGGATCTTATTCACCGGATGATGCGATTACTTCGCGTCGTCCTGGGCCTTGGCGAAATCATTGAAGACGCCGGTGAAGCACTCAATGCCCTCGTCCTCGTAGAAATCGTCCGGCAGAACCATGATCTGGTTCTTCTTCACCGCGGTGACGTTCTTCAGCGCGGCGTTCTTCTTGAGCAATTCGGTCGAGGGCTTGTAGCCCTTTTCGTCCTTGGCGATCGCGGCGTCGCGGTCCATCACGATCAGCCAGTCCGGGTTTGCCTTGGCGATGGTCTCGACGGAGACCTTGTTGCCCTTGTCCGTACCGTCGGCCTTGTCGACGTTCAGGGCGGACTTCAGGCCCAGCGCCTCGAACAGGACCGATGCGCCGCGGCCCTCCTTGGGATCCGAGTAGTTGATCTCACCGCCGGAGGTCGTCAGGCCCATCACGCTGGACTTGCCGTCGTAGGCCTTCTTGGCCTTGGCGATGGAAGCGTCCAGATCGTCGTTCTTCTGCTTGGCGCTGTCCTCCTCCTTGAAGATCTTGCCCAGCTGTTCCGTGTGGCGCTTGAGGTTGTCGATGTGGCCCTCGTCGTCCTTCCGGTCGAAGGTCACGACGGGCACCTTGTCGCCCAGGAGTTCCTTGAGCTTGTCCTGCTGGCTGGAGTAGCGGTAGCCGTTGATGACCATCTGGGGTTCGGCTCCGACGATCTTCTCCAGATCGGGTTCGCGGTGCGAACCGGAGTCGGCGATCGAGTCGTCCTTCTCCCACGGCAGGGTGTCCGGCATCAGGGTGCGGGGCGCTGCGACGGGCTTCTTGCCCCAGTCGGACAGGGTGTGGAAGGAGATGTTGTCCGTCACCGCGTACTTCTCCGGATCGAGCGGCACCTGGACCTCGCCGGAATTATCCGTGATCGTCACGGTTTCGCCCTGGGCGGCGGAATCGGAGTCGGTTCCACCACAGGCGCTCAGGCCCAGGGCCAGGGCGGCGGATGCCGCGATGGCGAAGACGGAATGGCGGGTCTTGAGGGACATGGATTCTCTCCTTGGTCGGTGCTGATGCTCGGGCGAGCCGATCGGGCGAGTCGGTGGGATAAGCGCACGGATAAGCGATTATGCAAAGGTCTGCTTTCCTAATCAACTCACGGACAGCCTAATAGAGATAAGGGTTGGTTGTACAACTGATGAAAAGACCATGAGAGCAACTGTGGTTGTCGTAATTTACATATATCGAAAGAGCTCACGAAGGGAATATAAATGGATAATAAATAAGGGTTATCAAATGATGAGGTGGGTCACTTCTATGCTCCCCGGAAATCCGCACCACAATCCGCGTCATAGGCCGAGCCATAATCCGTGCCATGTGTCCCACTAGACTTGCCGCATGCCCCTTTACCTCAATGCGGACGTCTGGACGTTCGACCCCGAAACACCCCGTGCCACCGCCCTGCTGACCCATGACGAGAAGATCGTGGCCGTCGGCCAGGAGGCGGAACTCACAGCCCATGCGACCGGCCCGGACGCCGCCGAGCGGATCGACCTGGGCGGACGGACCGTCATCCCCGGATTCGTCGACGCGCATCTGCACGCCCTGTCCTACGCAGAATCCCTGGCCGAGGTCGACCTCGTCGCAACCCGTTCGCTGGCCGAGGCCGTCGAGACCATCGCCGCATTCGCAGCCGAGCTGCCCGCCGGCCGGTGGATCACCGGCGGCCGCTGGGACTTCAACCGCTGGAGCGACACCGCGGACCAGCCCGACCGCACCCTGCTCGACGCCGCGGTGCCGAACCACCCCGTGGCCGTCTGGTCGATCGACATGCACACGCTGTGGTGCAACGGCGCGGCCCTGGCCGCCGCCGGCATCGACGCGCGCACAGCGGATCCCGACGGTGGGCAGATCGTGCGCGGGGCCTCGGGCACGGCGACCGGAATCCTGCGCGAGGACGCGACGGACCTGGTGCTGGCGGCCATCCCCGCCGCCGGGCGGGACCTGAGTGCGGACCGGATGGCCGCCGCGCAGGAGCTGTGGCTGTCCGAGGGCCTGACCGGGCTGCACGACATCGACGGGGCCGCCAGCCGACAGGCCTGGTACGATCTGGCCGAGTCCGGGCGGCAGAAGATGCGCGTGGTGAAGTACCTGCGGCCCGAGGAACTCGACTGGGCCGCCTCCGCCGGGCCGGACGGTTGGAGGACCGGCGACGGTGACTCGTGGTTCCTGCGCGGTGGGCTCAAGCTCTTCTCCGATGGGGCACTGGGATCGCAGTCCTCGTTCATGTCCAGCCCGTTCCCGCACGCCCACGGCGAGGAACCGAACTACGGCATCCAGCTCGCGGCCCTGCCCACCCTGATCGAACAGATCGAGGCCGCCTACGCCCGCGGCATCGCGGTGGCCGTGCACGCGATCGGCGATGCCGCCAACCACGTGGTGCTCGACGCGATCGAGGCGACGAACCCCGCCCGCAGCGCCGCCGAGGCCCGGTTCGGCCGGGTGCTGCAGGCCCGGATCGAGCACGCCCAGTTCCTACAGCCGGCCGATGTCGCCAGGTTCGCGGCGCTGGACGTCGTGGCGTCCATGCAGCCGCGCCACTGCATCTCCGATCTGCACCTGTTGGAGCGCCTGCGCCCGGATGCCGGGTTGGCGGCCTATGCGTGGACTGACCTGGCCTCGGCCGGCGCCCGGCTGGCCTTCGGCTCCGACGGACCGGTCGAACCGGCCAACCCCTTCGCGGCGATCTACGCCGCCATGACGCGCGCGGACATCGGCGGGGACCCGGCCACCGTGTTCCAGCCCGAGCGGCGGATGGATGCGTATCAGGCGATCGCGGCCCACACCTCGGGCCCGGCGCAGGCGGTGGGACGCCAGGACGTGACCGGTGTGCTCAAGGCCGGATACGACGCCGACTTCGTGGCCGTGGAAACCTCGCCCTTCGCCGCCGCTGGGCTGACGACCGAATGGGTTGCCGGTGGTGGTTCCGGTGCCGGGATTGGTGCGGCGGGTGCCGGGGTTGGTGGCGCGGGGACGCTGCGCTACGAGTACGCCTCGGAGTCCGCCCGCATGGCCCACGCCGAGGCCATCCGCGACACCCGCGTCGCGACCACCGTGGTCGGTGGCCGGGTCCGCTATCAGGGCTGAGCCGGGGGCGCGGGACGGTGCGGTGCGGGCCATTCTGCGGAGGCCGGTTTCGCATCGCAAGCGCAGGTTCACATCGTGTGCGGGTATTTCCTCACATGATGTGAATCTGCGCTTGCAATGCTCTCGTCCTGTGCGCGCCTTGCCCTGTGCGCGCTGGCCCGGGCACATCGCATGCGGAAACCTGCAACACATACGCGTATACCCGTATGTGTTGCAGGTTTCCGCATGCGATGCGAGCAGTGGGGCTGGGCGGCCCACTTGCCGGGGCGGCCCACCCGCCGGGGCGAGACCCGCTAGATTTGAGTCGTGAAATACGTCGGCTGTGCGCTTCTGGGCGTGACCGCGGTCCTGGTGGCCTGCGGGCTCGTCGGACCGGAACACCTGGTGGCCCAGGCCGACCGTGTCTGGTCCGTCCTCCTGTTCGCGGTGGCGATCACGATCACCGCGACCCTGGCCGATGCCGCCGGCGTCTTCGATATGGCAGCGGGTCTGGCCGCCCGCGCCGCCCGAGGCCGCACCTGGCTGCTCTGGCTGTTCGTCATCGTGCTGGCCCTGGCCTCGACGGTCTTCCTGTCGTTGGACACCGCGGCCGTGCTGCTGACCCCGATCGTGGTGCTGGTGGCGCGGCGCGCCCGCCTCGACCCACTGCCCTTCGCACTGACGACGGTGTGGTTGGCCAACACCGGATCCCTGCTGTTGCCCGTGTCGAATTTGACCAATCTGCTGGCCCTGCACCGGCTGGGGACCCTGGGGACAGGGGCGGGTGATCTGAGCACCGGGCCCGGCAGTCCGGGCGTCGAGGCCGGGCAGCCAGCGGGCGACCCGTCCGTGCTGGACTTCGCCGGGCTGACCTGGGCTCCCGCGCTGGCATGTGCATTGGTGCCGGTGGTGCTGCTGGCGCTGATCTACCGCGGCAGGCTGTTCGGCCGGTTCCGGGCCTTCGACCTGCCGCCGGCCAGGGAGCACGACCGGCCCCTGCTGGTCGGCGCCGCGGTGGTCGTCGTGGTGCTCCTGCCGGCCCTGGCCTCGGGAATCGACGTGTGGATTCCGGCGTGCGCGGCCGCCGTGGCCCTGCTGGGACTGTTCGCCTGGCGCAGGCCCGCGGTGCTGAGCCCGAGGCTGGTGCCGTGGTCGTTCCTGATCTTCGCCGTGGGGCTGTTCGCGGCCTCGGCCGCAGCGACCGGTCTGGGACTGAGCGACTGGCTGGTGCACAGGGTGGCCGCCTCGGATGCGAGTGGCCCGGCGTTTGGGTCGGCGGTGTCCGGCGGGGCGGCGTCCGAGGTCTCCGGTGGGGATGGGTTGGGCCGGCTGTTGGGACTGGCATTCGGCGGGGCGTTGGCGGCGAATGCGATCGACAACCTGCCGGCCTATCTGGCGCTCGAGGCCGCGGCCGGCACACCCAAACAGCTGGTGGCACTGCTGATCGGCGTTAACGCGGGCCCGCTGATCACCCCGTGGGCGTCCTTGGCCGTGCTGTTGTGGCACCGGCAGCTGACCGGCCTGGGGGTGGAGATCTCCTGGCGCCGCTATCTGACGCTGGGCCTGATGTGTGCGCCGCTGACAGTCCTGGTCGGCACCTGCGCCCTCGCCCTGACCTGAACCACCTTCCCCACGGTGGCTCCACATATGCATGTGTGGCTCGATAACGCACGACTTATCGAGCCACAGTTCCCTTTGTGGAGCCACCGGTGAGGCGCGGGCACTTGCCTTGGGGCGCTGACTGGCGAGAGCCACCGGTGAGGCGCGGGCACCCGCCGGCCGGCTACAGGTGGTCGGTGCGGGCGCGGCTGACATAGAGGTCGAGGGAATCGTGCGCGAAGGAATACCGCAGCGCGTCCATCCTCGCCGCGTCCGGATACAGCACGGCCTGCGCGCCCTCCCTGCCCGCGCCGGAGATGGGCGCCGTCGCGAATCCCATGCGCGGGGTCCCATGCAGCCCCAGGTTCAGGGCCAGCCTGCCGATCGTCCCGGAGTCCAAACCCGAGTCCACGGTGAGGTAGGGCGAGAAGGTGTCGACGACCTCGGCGATCCGGGTGGGGGAGCGCAGGGTCTGCGCGGAGACGACCTGCTGGAAGACAGCCCGCAGATAGGCCTGTTGGTTCCGGCCGCGCTGCAGGTCGCCGTCGGCGAAGCCCTTGCGCTCGCGGACGAACCGGAGCGCACCGGCGCCGTCGAGCCGGTTGGCGCCCTTGACGAACTTCTGCCCACCCGAGGTGAAGGCGACCGAGGAGTTCACCTCGACCCCGCCGAGGGCGTCGGTGAGCCCCTTGAAACCGTCGAAGTCGATGATCGCGACGTGGTGGATGCGCGCCTGGGTGAGTTGTTCCACCGTCGCGACGGTCAACGGCAGGCCGCCCCAGGACAGGGCCGCGTTGATCTTCGCCGGGCCGGCCTTCGGGTGCGCGCTCGCCGCCTTCTGCGCGCTATCGCTCTGCGCGCCGTCCTTCTGTGTTCCCTTCGGCTGCGCGCCGGCGGCCGGGACCTGGACCCACAGGTCGCGGGGGATGCCGATGATCTGCACGCCCTTGCCGGTGTCCGACAGGTGCGCGACCATGATCGTGTCCGCGCGCACCCCGGTCTTCGCGCTGTAATCCACGCCCGCGGTCCGCGCATCCGAGCCCAGCAGCAGGATGTTCGTCCCCTTGTCCGCCAGTTTCGCGCGCTCGGCCGCGCCGAGGATGCCGTCGTCGAAAACCTGCTTGTCGGACAGTTTGCGCGCCTGGTCGTCGTAGCTGCCTGCCACCCTGCCGACGTACCACCAGGCCCCGCCGATGGGCACCAGGATGAGGACCGCGACCACGGCCAGGACGATCCAGCCGATCCGCCGCCGCTTGCGGGTGCGGCGGCGGGTTCCCGCGGCCTGCGCGCGGGTTGGCACCGGTTCATCGCCGAACAGATCGGACAGGCTGGTCTCGGAATCGTCGGGGCCGAGGTCCGAGTCGTCCTGGCGCGGATCGTGGGGGTCGGTGCGCGGCACGGGTGCTCCTGATCGGGTAGTGGAACCTCCAGCATAGGCACGCCCGAAGCCGGGTGATCCCGCCCGAGATTGCGATTCGGTTGCGATATCCCGCGCGTGGTCCGCCCGTGGAATGCCCGATATGGTGGGCCGGTGAGTACCCAGCTGTTTGCGGCCGCCGCGGCCTTCCTGATCGGTGGTGCCGTCGCCGTCGTCCTGTTCGTCCCCTTCGTCTTCGTGAACTACCGCCGGGCCGGTCGGCTGACCTGGCGGCGGACCCTGGCATGGATGGCGTTCCTCGTGTACTTCATGGCCCTGTGGACGTACACGCTGTTACCGCTGCCCGATCCGGACCAGATCCGCTGCGTGGGCGCGCAGACCAACCTGTTGCAGTTCCTCCGCGATATCCGCGGCTATCCCCATTCGAGCCTGCGGCAGTTGGCGCACAATCCGGCATTCCTGCAGTTCGGCCTCAACATCGTGCTGTTCACACCGCTGGGCTTCCTGCTGCGCGGCCTGTGGCGCCGTGGCATCGTCTTCACGACCTGCGCGGGATTCGTCCTGTCGCTGGCGATCGAGTCGACGCAGTACACAGGGGTGTGGGGTGTCTACCCGTGCGCGTATCGCTTCTTCGACGTCGACGACCTGCTGGCGAATACCGGCGGGGCGCTGTTCGGCGCGGTGGCCTCGGCCCTGGTCTTCGCGGTGTTCGCGCCCGGTTGGATGGCCGGGCGCGGGGGCTCGCGCGGGATCGAGAATCCGTACGGTACCCGGGGCCGAGGCGCCGGCGGGCCCGGCACTCCGGTGACCGCCGGTCGGCGCCTGCTGGCCATGCTGTGCGACGGGCTGACGCTGTACTTCTGCAGTTTCTGCACGGCCATCGTGGTGGGGGCCGTGAACCAGTTCGTTTTGGGTCACGAGCCGGGCGGCGACGTTTCCGCGATCCAGGACGTGTCCTTCTGGATTCCCCTGGTGCTCAGTGCTGCGCTGACCCTGCTAACAGGGCGGACGGTGGGGGACCTGGCGGTTCGCGTGCGCTACGATTTCGGATCCGCGCGCGGGTGGCGCCTCTTCGGTCTGCGGCTGCTGCGCTTCCTGGGCGGAGTGGGCGGCTATCAGCTGCTGTATGCGATGAGCGGTTTCGCCGATCTGGCGTTCGTCGTGGTCGCCGTGGTCCTGGCGCTCGCGCTGTCGCGACAACGCGGTCTACCCGGGGTGCTGACGAACGCGCCGCTGCTCGACGACGTGGAGCGGTAGGGGGCGCCGTTCCCTATTCCTGCCAGGGGTCGATGAGGCGCACACCTTGGGGAAGGACCTTCGGCACGACGACACTTGACCCTCACGCGGCGTCAGGACTCAGGATGGTTCACGTGGACGAGACGAAGAACGGATTATCGACCGGCAGCGGTGCAGGACCCTACGCGCCTGGCGCGGGCCTGACCGTGGGTACGACCGCCAAGGCGGTGGGCGTATCGGTGCGGACCCTGCACCACTGGGACGACATCGGCCTGGTGTGCCCCGCTGGGCGCAGCCCGGCCGGGCACCGGCTGTACTCGCGAGCGGACATCGCCCGGCTGCAGCGGGTCCTGCTCTACCGGGAGGTCGGCATGCCCCTGGCGCAGATCGCCGAGGTGGTGGACGCTCCCGGAGTCGACGAAGCAGAGCATCTTGACCGGCAACGGCGGATGCTGACCGATCGGATCGCCCGCCTGCAGGAGATGGTCTCCGCAGCCGATCGCTTATTGGAGGCGGACACGATGGATACGCATATGACCCCGGAACAGCAGGCTGCGGCCTTCGGCACCGGGTGGTCGGACGAATACGCGCAGGAGGCGCAGGAGCGTTGGGGCGGGACCGAGGACTGGAAGGCCTCGGAGAAGATCAAGGCCCGGATGACTCCGGAGGACTGGAAGGAGGCAGCGGCCGGGACCGGGGCCCTGGAACAGGAGCTGGCGCAGGCCCTGCGGGCGGGCGTCGAGCCCGGCAGCGCACAGGCGAACGAGCTGGCGGAGAAGCACCGGGCCGACATCGGCCGGTGGTTCCCCGTCAGCCGTTCCAAGCAGGTGCTGATCGCCCGCGGCTACACCGAGGACCCGCGATTCACCAAGCACTACGACGACAGGGAAACCGGGCTGGCCGTCTGGCTGCGCGCCATCATCGACGCGAACGCGCGGTCTCACGGCGTCGATCCCGCGCACGCCGAATGGGAATGACGGTTCGCCTGCCCGGGGTTGCGGCCTCGGCCCCGGTGGCCCGGCGGATCCGCCGCCACAGTGCGGGGCCGACCGAGCCCAGCGCCACGCCGGCGATGATGACGGCCGCGCCCAGCAGCTCGACCGGGCGCGGGCGCTCGCCCAGCACCAGCCAGGCGCTGCTGATGCCCACGACGGGCACCAGCAGGGAGAACGGCGCCACGGCACTGGCCGGGTGACGGGCCATCAGCCAGCTCCACAGGCCCGAGCCGATGATCGTGGCGACCACGGCGGTGAACGCGATCCCGGCGAGCGCCGTGAGTCCCGTGCGCGTGCCCAGGGTGGTCAACGATGCGGCGATGGCGTGGGGTCCGTCGGCGGCCAGGGACACGACGAGCATGGGCACGGGGACGACGGTCGACATCCACAGGGTGAAGCGCATCGGCTCGTGGGTCTGCGCCTGTCGGTTGCAGACATTGCCGATCGCCCAGCCGAAGGCCCCGGCCAGGGTCAGCAGGAACGGCAGCAGCGCGGCATGGGCCCCGCGCGACCAACCGACGAGTGCCAGTCCCGCGACGGCCACCAGGATGCCCGCCACCTGTATGCCGCTCAGGCGCTCGCGCAGGAACACCGCGCTGAGCACCACGGTGAACGGCGCCGAGGCCTGGAGCACCAGGGACGCCAGACCCGTCGGCATGCCCGCGGCCATGCCCCAGTAGAGGAAGAGGAACTGCAGGATTCCGAAGCCCAGTCCGTAGCCCAGCAGCCAGCGCGTTCGCACCCGGGGCCGGCGGACGAACAAGATTGTGGGGAGCGCGATGACGGCGAAGCGCAGGGCCACGGAGAGGAATGGCGGGAACTGTTGCAGGGAGGCGTCGATGGCCAGGAAGTTGATTCCCCAGATCAGGGCGACCGTAACGGCCAGGAGGGTGTGTCTTAAGGGCATGGCTTCATCCTGACCTGCAGCGTAATGAAGCACAATCGCAGATTCCGACATCTATTGTGAAGCCCGGCTTCAAAGAACTAGGCTCGGGCCATGCCGGCTCACGAACCCCCGACTCCCAGCGCGCCCGAACCGGGACGGCCCGAACCCAGCCGCCTCGAACCCGGGCATCTGGAACTCCTCCACGCCTTCGCGCTCTACGGCAGCGTCACCGGGGTTGCCGAGGCGAGCCTGCGCAGTCCCTCGGCGGTCTCCCAGGCGCTCAAGGCCGCCGAACACGCTCTCGGAATGAAGCTCACCCAGCCCGCCGGCCGCGGCCTCGAACTCACCGAGGCCGGGCGGCTGTTGGCCGCTGGGGGAGCTGAACTGGCCCGGACGCTGGCCCACGTCCAGGCGGACTGGGACGACTACCGCGGGCAGCCTCGGGGCCGGGTGCGGCTGGCGGCCTTCCCCTCGGCGGCCGAATACATCCTGCCAGGGGTGCTGCGCGAGCTGGCGGACACGGACATCGAACTGGAGTGCGTGGACGACGACACCGCCGAGGCCGGCTTCGCGCGGCTGACCCGCGACTTCGACCTGGTGCTGGCGCACAGTTACTCCGGCGACCGGCCGGTCGGCAGCGAGGGCCTGGAAGTGGTGCCGATCGTCGACGAGCCCCTGGACGTGGCCCTGCGGACCGGGCACCGGCTGGCCGGCCACGCCCATGTGACACCGGCGCAGGTGGTGCGCGAGGACTGGATCGGCGTGCCGACGGGATACCCCTTCGACCGCCTGCTGCAGGCGATCGCCGAGGTCGCGGGCCGTGCCCCGCGGGTGGTGCAGCGGCTGCGCGACAACCGCCTGGTCGAGGCCGTGGTCCGCTCCGGGGACTGCCTGGCCATCCTGCCCCGCTTCACCACCCGTCCGGGCGACGGCCTGGAACTGCGGCCGCTGCACGGCCTGCGGGCGCGGCGGCGGACCTCGGTGGTGATGCGCCCGGACCGGGCCCAACGACTGGCCGTGCGCCGCGTGGTCGAGGCGATCCGGAACTCGGCGCGCCTTACTTCTTGAACGCCCGGCCCAGCATCTGCACTCCGCGCTCGATCTCCTCGACGGGGTTCGACACCGCGGACACGCGGAAGGTGCGGCGGTCGGGTTCCAGGGCGTAGAAGGCCTCACCGGGCACGAAGATGACGCCCTCCTCGATCGCAGCGGGGATGTGCGCATAGGCGTCGTAGCCCTCCGGCAGGCGCGCCCAGGCGAACATGCCGCCGGCGGGCCGGTTGACCTCGGTCCCGGCGGGCAGCACGGCTGCCAGCCCGTCGACCATCGCATTCATGCGCCGGGAGTACTCGGCGCGCACCGGGGCCAGTTTCTCCTCCAGATCGGTCACCTCCAGATAGCGGGCGGCGGCCAGCTGGTCGATCGTCGACGACTGCATGCACGAGCCCTGCTTGGCCACGACCATCCGCTCGATGACCTCCTCGGGCCCACGGACCCAGCCCACGCGCAGCCCTGGTGAGAGCACCTTCGACAGGGTGTTGACCAGGAATGCGCGGTCGTCGAGCCGGGCGTCGGACACGATCGGGGGCAGCACCTGGTCGGTGTAGCGTAGTTCCGAATACGGATCGTCCTCGATCAGGAACACGTCATTGGCCGCCACCACGTCCGCGATCTCCTTGCGGCGCTCGGCCGGCATCGTGATCCCGGTGGGGTTCTGGAAAGTCGGGATCAGGTAGATCGCCTTGGGTCGGTGATCGGTGATCGCCTGCTGCAGGGCGGCGGGCACCGCACCGTACTCATCGGTGACCACGGGCTGGTAGTTCACGCCCTGCAGCCCGAAGGCCTGGAGCGCTGACATATAGGTGGGGTTCTCCACCAGCACGGTGTCGCCGGGATTGAACAGGGTCTGGCCCAGCAGCCCCAGGCCCTGTTGCGAACCCGAGGTGATGATGAGCTGCTCGCGCCGAGTGGACAGGCCGAAGTCCCGCGTCCGGCCGATCGCGGCCTCGAGCATGGCGGGTTCGCCCTCGCTGGGGCCGTACTGCATCGCATGTTCCCCGTCGGTGGCCATGACATGGGCGAAGGCGGCGGCCATGCCATCGGTATCGAAGAGCTCACCGGCCGGGTGGCCGCCGGCGAAGCTGATGACGGGTCTGCCGCGGGTGGCCTTGAAGATCGCCCTGATCATCGACTCGCTGACGGCTGCGACATTGCGATTGAGGTCGGTGAGCCGGGAGGATGCGGGCTGCTGCTGGGTCTGCGCGGGAGTCGAGTTCATCAGTGTCATGGTAGTCACATTTATCATGTGTGGGCCCCTGGCGGTAGATTTGTCCGCGTGATCGACAACGACTTCAACGGAGACGACGTACGCGGAACCGGCGCCGGCGAGAACACAGCCGGTGGGGCCTCGGCCGGGGGAATCGACCTGGCAGCCGGGCTGACGGCCCTGCGCGCGGGTCTGGAAGAGCACGCCAAACACTACGAGGATCTGAAGACGGGAATCCCCGACCTGGCCTGGGGCCTGTTCGCGGACGGGAAGCTGGTCGCCGGGGAAAACACCGACGGGATCTACCGCATCGCCTCGATGACCAAATCGTTCACGGCCGCCACCCTGCTGGGCATCAAGTACGGCCGCATCCCCACGGTGCCCGACGCTCCGACCCTGGACCTGGACGCCCCGGCCGCCGACTACATTCCCGCTCTGGCCGCCGATGCCCCCGAGGGGTCCGTTCTCCTCGAGGCCACGGTGCGCGATCTGTTGACCATGTCCGGCGGCATCCCCACCGACGATCCATGGGCCGACCGGCAGGAATCCCTGTCCCGCGGTCACTTCGACGAAGTCATCACCGCCGACACCGCCCGGATCTTCTCCCCGGGGACCGACTACGCGTATTCGAACCTGGGCTACGCCCTGCTGGGCCGGATCGTCGAGGAGCTGACCGGCCGGCCGTTCACCGATGTGGTGATGGCCGAGGTCGCGGGCCCCGCCGGTCTGGAATCCTCCGGGTTCAGCGTCGACGAGTTGGCCGAGCGGGGCCTGCGGGAGAAGCTGGTGCCCGGCTACCGGCGGCGCCGCGACGGAACTTTCGAGGAGTTGTCGACCAGCCGGCCCGGCGCGTTCTCCGCGATTGGCGGGCTGTTCTCCTCGGTCGAGGACCTGGGCCGGTGGATGCAGCTGTTCGTAGCAGCGCAGGGGCCCGCAGGTGAACGCCGAGTGGGCTGCTGGGACCGGATCCGCCGCGATATGCAGCAGCCCCACCGCCTGGCCTATGCGCAGGCCAGCGCCCCGGACAACGGGGTGGACTCCTATGGGTTCGGCCTGCACCACCTGTTCGACACCGAGGTCGGCACGCTGGTCTACCACTCCGGGGGCTATCCGGGCTACGGCTCGCATATGCGCTGGCATCCGGCCACCGGCACCGCCCTGGTGATCCTGGGCAACCGCACCTACGCTCCGGCGACCGCGATCGCCAAGGACGTGTTCAAGAAGTTCCTGCGGGCCGCCGGGGTGAGCGCGCAGCGCCCGGCTGCACGTGCGACCATCACCGGGACCGTCCATCTGCCCGGCGACGCCGCGAGCGTGCCCGAGCGGATCGAGGCCTGGCTGGCGGACTTCGACCCGGCGCTGACCAATGGTCTGTTCGAGAACAATATGGACGTCGACGAGCCCCGGGTGGAACGCAAGAACGCGATCCGCAAGGTGGTCGAGGCGACCGGTGCCGAGGCCTCGGCCCGAGATGCCGGTCAAGGCGCCGCGGATGCCGGTGCAGGGGAGGCCGGGGCCGGTGCGGCGGTGCGGCCCGAGTGGGTCCGCAATACGGTGACCTGGAAGGTCGCTGGTGCGCGCGGCACCCGGGCGATGCGGGCGGAACTGAGCCCGCGTGGCCTGGTCATGACCTTGGAGGTGACGGCCGAGGACGTTGTCGAGGCCGAGGAGGCGCCCAGGTCGGGGCGCCTGCGCACGGGCTCGCTGGATATCCTGCGGCAGGTCACCCGCGGTGGCCAGGGTTCGCAGGAGGGCACCGGATCCGGTGCGGGACCCGCGACGGGAGAGCAGCCCTCGGCAGACGAGGACGGCGACCACAACTCCTGAGGCCTGCTCGGCCCGGGTGCCCACCGGGGTCAGCGCCGAGAACGCCTCCGGGTGTCACCAGCCGGGTTCCCAACCCGGCAGTCCGTGCCACCAGTCGATGAGCTCGGTCGCGGTGGCGTCGATGCGTTCGACCGGCCAGTCGGCGGAACCGCCCCAGGCCCACATCGTGGCCAGGGTGACGATGCGACCGGCCAGCTCGACGCCGATCGCGTTGCCCGCGACCTCGATCTGGCGTTCGGTCATCGGCCAACGGACCCGCGCGCCGGCGAGGAACTCCTCGCTGGGCCGGCCCTTGGGATCGCCGTTCGCATCGCGTTCACGGAACAGCAGCGGCTCCAGCAGGCGCAGCCCCTGCGCATCGTCGGCGCGGTGCGCGAAGTAGGCGGCGGTGTGGATGAGCTGGCGGATCGGCTCGTACCCGATCCGCCACTGCGCGGGATCGAGCTCGCCGAGCACCACCGCGCCGGCCAGCAGACGGCGCTCATGTCCATAGCAGCCGAGGAACGCGGCGGCATTGTGCAGATAATAGGGGGCCGCGCCGGGTCCGAGCCCGAGTTTGCTGCGTACCGGGTTGAGCGCGGCCCTGATGAAATCGTTGCGGGGCAGCTTGAGCGAGGCGATGTCGAAGGCTTGGCGAGCGCGGATACTGAGGTCCTGGGCTTGTTCTTTGGTCTGCGGCATGGCACGCACCCTACCGGAATCTGCTGGATCGCCCGGCGAGCCATCCTGCGATCAGCCCGGGTTCGGCCACCCGCAGATCGCGTCGGCCGGCCCTCCGGGCGATCCAGCCGAGGTCCAGCAGGTCGACTCCCAGGCCTCCGGCCAGGTGGTCGTAGCAGGACCGCGCGACCCGCAGCCGCTGCCACCTGTCCACCGCAGCCAGACCGGTCGGGGCCTCGGTCGCGGCCAGTGGGAGCAGAGCCTCGATGGCGGCGATGACCTACGGATCGGCGATGCGGGTGCGGCCGGCGGCCTCCAGTCGGGCCAGGTGCGAGCCGGCGGTCGAGGCCGCCACCCCGGCGATCCGGGCCAGATGCCCGGCGGGAAGCGTGCCCCGGAGTGGGGGAGGCCGGGGAACGTGCGCGCCGTCATCGCATCCGTGATCGCCGCAGCGGTGATGGCCAGTTGCGCGAATGGCACTCTGCAGGTCGTCACCGTCCACCTCCAGGACGAGCTGCACCTGGCATCCGGTCCGGCCGGGGCGATCCTGCTGCTGGCCACGCTGCCCTTCGTGGTCCTCAGTCCCCTGACCGGCAGGCTCGTCATCCGCTATGGCCGCCGCGCCATCGCAACCACCGGTCTGCTGTTCGGCGGACTCGGGCTCCTCACCCTGGGCCGTCTGGACGGCGTGCCGGGGTTGATTCCGGGTCTGCTGGGGATCGGAATCGGGCTGGGACTGATGACCGCGGCGATCGTCGGCGAGACGATGGCCGCCTGGCCGACTCGTCCCGGCTTGGCAGGCGGGCTGAACAATGCGCTGCGCCAATCGGGCACCAGCACAGGTGTGGCGATCGGCGGTCTTCTGACCGTTCATGTGGCGGGCGGGCCGCTGTTGGAGTGGACCGGCCTGGCCGCCGGATTCTGGTGGATCGCCGGCGCGGCGCTGGTGTTCATCGGGTTCGAGAGGAGTGGGGAGCGCGAGGTGCGGTAGAGCGGTGACCATTTCGCGGGTCGTTTGATATGGGCATCTCGGCGGTGATCCGCGCAGCCGTCAGCGAGTGTCAATGCGCATGATCGTCTCACCACCGCTACGCACAAGTACGGAAGCAACGACCTCGATGCGATGGTGGCTGCGCGATCAGGGAGGCCGACGTCATCGGTGCCAGGCTCAGCCCGATCCCGCTGCTGCCACCGGTCTCCACCGCTGTTCGACTCATCGCTGCTCCCCACCGTTCAATCGACTATCGCGACACCGGTCCGTGAGATAACGACTTCCTCGCCGGACTCGACGAGGCGGAGGAATTCCGAAAGACGCGTCTTGGCCTCTGCACGCCGGCGCCGGCCAGGTATTGTGGGGAGGACCGAGGCGCGGGCGACCCGCCCGTGCCGAATCAGCACGACGGAGGAGGGCCACCATGGGAATTCTCGATGACGCCAAGGGGACCGCGGATGCGGCGGCGAAGAAGGTCGGGCGCGCAGTCGAGGACGGCGTCGACAAGCTGAAGGACAAGGCGGACGAGATCGGCGCCGAGGCGAAGGTCAAGAAGGCCGAGGCCGAACGCGACTCGGTGAAACAGCGCAACGAGGCCAAGGACGAGCTGCGCGAGGACTGACGGACCTCGAAGCGGCGAAGGCATCCGACTCGCAGTACATCGCCGGGTCGTACTCTTACCGGTGCTCGGGTGAACCCAAGGAGGCCGGCGCCCGCACGGCGTCGAACGCGCCATCGGCAAGCACGATGGCGCGTTCGACGCCTTCTCGCACAAGAGCCTCTGCGCACTGGCGGGCGACGTCGAGGCCGTCTTCGTTCAACAGCCCGTCGTGGATCCCGATTACCTGCTGTGGTTTGATCGAGCGCACATAGCGGATCAGGTCGGTCGCGCGCAGCCACGGGGCATCGATTGGCGTCACCAGGGCGGCGATGGGCGCCGTCGGGACCGGATGCTCATCCCCGGTGACGAAGACGGCTCCGCCGATGCTCGGGTCAGCTGTTTCAGATTCCACCGTTCGAACAGTGGAATCTGAAACAAACAGTCCAAGGATTGCGACGGACGCGCTGACTCGGTGGTGGAGTGGCGCTGGAGTGGCGCTAGTACCGTGGAGGTATGACGAATCGGCTTGCGAACGCTACCAGCCCGTACCTGCGCCAGCATGCGGACAATCCCGTGGACTGGTGGCCCTGGGGACCCGAGGCCTTCGCCGAGGCGGCCCGTCGCGATGTGCCCGTTATGGTCTCGATCGGCTACTCCACCTGCCACTGGTGTCACGTCATGGCCCACGAGTCCTTCTCCGATCCGGATATCGCAGCCCGGATCAACGAGGCGGTCGTGCCGATCAAGGTCGACCGTGAGGAACTGCCCGCCGTCGACTCCTATTACATGAACGCCCTGCAGGCCTTTCGCGGCCAGGGCGGCTGGCCGCTGACCGCCTTCACCGACCACGCCGGCACCCCGTTCTTCGCCGGTACCTATTTCCCCGCCGAGGCCCGTCCCGGCCTGCCGGCGCTGCCCGATGTGCTGCGCGCGGTCGGACAGACCTGGCGCGATGAACGTCCGCAGGTCGCGCAGATCACCGAACGACTGCGCCGGACCCTGGCGGGTCTGGCCGATCTGGGCCAGCTCGCCCATGCCTTCCCCGGCGCCGAGGACGCACCCGGCCCCACGGCATCTGAACCTGCTGCCGATGGCCGACCGACCATCGACTTAGACGAGCTGCACGCCTATTTGGAGGCGCTGGAGACCCAGGCGGACTTCAAGCATGGTGGTTTCGGTGGTTCGCCCAAGTTCCCGCCGTTTCCCGCGCTGCGCTTCCTCATCCGCTTCGCCTGGACCGACCGTAACAGCCAAGAGTGGTACCACCGGAAAGGTGCGGACACTCAACCCGATCCCACCCCGCAGCCGAACGCCTCGGCGCTGACGTTGGCCCGCCGGACCCTGCTGAACTTGGCCACGGGCGGCATCCGCGACCATCTGCGCGGCGGACTGTTCCGATATACGGTCGATGCGGCCTGGCGGGTGCCCCACTTCGAGAAGATGCTCGGCGACAACGCCATGTACCTGCAGATCGCGTGCGACTGGTACCGCCTGGAGCACCGGCTGGACCCCGATTCCGTATGGACCCGTCTGGCCGCGCTCGAGGCCCAGGACACCGCCGCCTTCCTGTTGCAGGATATGTACGTCGAGAGGCCGGGATTTGCGGGCTTCGCGACGGCTCTGGACGCGGACTCACTGGAGTTCGACCCGCATTCGGGCCTGGGCGCGGTCAAACGCGAGGGCGCCTACTACACGTTCACCGAGCAGGAACTGTCTCAGGCACTGCATGTGGCCGGCATCGACGCCGACCCCACCGGTGCCTCCTCCGCAGACGAGCACGGCACCACCCGGGCGGCCGCGGACTCCGCAGCCCCGAGCCTGCGCCTGTTCTACGGCGAGCACACAGAGGACCTGCCCGGCGGCGTGCTCTACCGCGACCCGCACCATTACGACCCCGGCCATCCGGGGGAAGGGCTCGGGTCGGAAGCCGGCCAGTCGCCGGATGCACGACTGCTGGGCGTGCTGCGCCGCTACCAGGATTCGCGGGTGCCCCCGGAGCGCGACGAGAAGTTCGTCTCCGAACTGGGCGGGCTGACGATCGCGGCGCTGTTCGACGCCTCGGCGCTGTTCGACCGGCCCGAATTCGCCCGTGCCGCCGCCGAGGCCCTGCGCACCTTCCGCGCCCGGGAACCTGCCCGCTCGTACTCCCCGGCCGAGGCCGCGCCCGCGGGGCCGGCGGACCCCGCCGCCTCGGCGGACGCGGTCGCTGCGGGCGACTCCGCAGCAGCCGAATCCGCCGTAAGCGGTTCGGCCGCATCCCGCGTCGCAGCCCTGACCCCTGGCCCCGGCACCCCGCTGCTGGCTGATCTGCTCGCGCAGATCCACGCCGAGCTCGCCGCTGGAACTTGCGCTGGGGCGCCTGCCCCCGACTGGGCACGCGTGAAGGACCTGTGGGACCGGGTGAAATCCGACTACCTCGTGCTCGACCAGCCCGCCGGGGTGACCGACATCCGCGCGGCGCGGGCCGCCCACGCCGAACATCCCTCAGCGGCCGGGGTTCATCCCGCACGTTCTGTGCACCCCGCACACTCCGCGGGCACCGCGCCCGTAAGCGTCTACGACTCCCTGCCGGAGCCGATCCTGGGCGTGCGCGGAGCCGATCCGGTGGACCAAGTGACTCCCTCCGGCCGCTCCGCACTGGCCGAGGTCGCCGTGCTGTTGCGCGAACTCGCGCCGGTGGATTCCGGGGTCGAGGTCCCGGCCCAGCTGCCCGATGCCGCCCTGGAGCCGATCGTGCCGCTGCTGCGCGAAACCCCGACTGGTGTGGGGTATTCGGCCTATGTCGCCGCGCTGGCCCTGGATCCGGTTCGGGTGGAGGCGAACACCCCGGAACTCCTGGCGACGGCCCGAGTCCACCCTGCACCGGTCGCGGTCGTGGAGCCGGATGCGGTGTGGTCCGCATCCGCGACGGCCCCCGCATCCGGCCCGCAGCCCCGGGCCCAGGTGTGCCGGGGCACGGTGTGCGAGCTGCCGGTGGCGACCTCGGCCGCGCTGAACACCGCCCTGGACCGCAGCTGAGCCCGGCGCGCCCCGCGCACCGGATATCCTTGGACCCGTATGTTCAAAACGCTTTCCCACCTGGTCGGGTGGACGTATTTCCCGCTTGCCATCGCAGCCAAGCTCCCGTACGCGATGGTGGTCGTCGCCGTGATGACGAGCGTCTCGGCGACCTCCGGCAGTTACTCCCAGGCCGGCGCCACGGCTGCGCTGGTGGGCCTGGGCACCGCAGTGTCAGGACCCGCCTTCGGCGCCGTCGCCGACCGCTTCGGCCAGCGCACCCTGCTCATCGTCACCGCGATCCTCAACGGCGCCGCGATCTTCTGCCTGGCCTGGGCACTGCGCGCGGGTGCTGCACCGGCGGTTGTGCTCATCATCGGCCTGCTGATCGGCCTGAGCGCCCCGCAGGCCTCGTCGATGGTGCGCTCGCGCTGGCTGCAGGCGATCGGCCGCGAGATCCCGGAGGTGGACCGGCCCCGCGCCACCAACAAGGTGCTCAGCTATGAGTCGATGACCGATGAGTTCATGTTCGTCATCGGCCCAGTCGTGGTGGGTGTGGTGGCGATGCTCGCCGGTGTCGTGGTGCCCCTGGACTTCGGCGCGGCCCTGACCGTCGTGGGCGTCATCCTGTTCGCGGTCCACCCCTCGGTGCGCTTCACCCGGGTCGATCGCGCCCCGGCACCGGCCGGCACCCCGGCTTCCCGTGGCCGAGGCGCGGGCTCGGACGACGCGCCGGACCCGGACGCCGAGCCCGGCGCGGACACGGCCGGGGCCGCCGAGGGGGCAGCATCCACCCCGGCTGCGGCCTCGGCCCGCTTCATCGCAGCCGAGCCGGCCTCTGCGATGTTCCGGCTGCGGATCCTGCTGCCGATCGCCGGCATGTTCTCGATCGGCCTGTTCTTCGGCACGATCCTGCCCACCCTCACGGACTTCCTCGACTCCTTGGGCCGAGCCGACCAGGCGGGCCTGTTCTACGGCGTGCTGGGGGTGGGCTCGGCTGCTCTGGCCCTGGGCTCCCAGGTCCTGCCGCCGTCATTCAGCTTGCGCAACCGATGGCTGGCCGCAGCACTGGTGACCCTGGCCGGGGGCTTCATGTTCGTCGGCTGGAACACCATTCCCGGACTGCTGGTGTCTCTGGTCGTCATGGGGTTCGGAATCGGGCCCAGCCTGGTCAACCTGTATTCGATCGCGGCACTGATGGGGCCGCGCGGGCGGACCACGACGGTGATGGCGACCATGTCCACCATGCTGATCGTGGGCCAGGCGGTCTCCAGCGCCGTGGTGGGACCCGTCATCGACGCCCTGGGCTACCACGCCGGCGGCTGGCTGTGCATGTGCGCGATCGCGGCCCTGCTGCTGTTCGGCGCGGTGAACTTCTTCGAAACGGCCAAACTGCGTCGGCAGCGGATCGTCGTCGCCTGAGCCGCGGGCGCGTCCGGTCAGGATGACCCGAAACCGGAGATACACCCCCGGATACCGGGTCATGTCTCCGGTTTCGGGTCATTTTCGGGAGGACTAGTCTGATGGCATGACTGAGACGCACGCTGAGACGACATCCTTCTCCTCCGACTGGCTGGCCTGGCACGCCGAGCGCATGGACGGCTTGCGCGCCGACCCCTACGGCTGGCTGAGCATCACCGGTCTGGACTGGCTGACGCCGGGTGCCACCCGGGCCTACGCCGACGGCCGCGTGACCTTCACCCTGGAAGCCGCGGCGGCCCCGGATCAGGGTGCCGCCGACTCAGCCGGCTCTCCCGCAGCCGAGGCCCCTGCCGGCCAAGCGCTTCTGGTGCGCGTCGGCACTCCCACCGGGGAACGCGAACTGGACCTGGCAGCCCAAGCGCCGCAGTTCGTCGAGGTCGAGGGCGTGCGCTACGAGGTTCTGGTGCGCCAGAACGTCCATGCCCTGGCCGGCACCCGGCTGGAGCCCGCGAAGTCCCAGTCCCCGGCCGTCGGAACCCCGGCCTCGGCGGCGGAGGAAGCGCGGGAACCGGCAACGGAGCCCTGGGTCGGCATCCGCGTGCGCGATTCGCACTCCACCGGCCCCGCGAACACCGTCGTCCCGTGCTTCCCGGCCGATCCGGCCTGGGTCGTCCCCGCGGTCTTCGAACCCTATGCCGGTCCGCGCACCGAGGTCATCGACACCGCCTCCGCCGGCCTGCACGTGGCAGCGGTGTTCACCGGCGCCGTCACCTTCACCCTGGCCGGCCGCGAGCACACGCTGCAGGCCGGCGGCGATCCGGCCACCGGCCTGGTGTTGAATTTCCACGATGAGACGAACGGCGCGGCGGGAGACCAGGGCACCGCTGCCTGGCGCTTCGTGTCCACCGGCCCCGTGGTCGACGGACGCTGCGAAATCGACTTCAACCGGGCATTGAACTTCCCGGCCAGTTTCGCCCCCTACGCCACCTGCCCCGCACCGGCGGTGGGCAACACCCTGGCAGTGGCGGTGCGGGCGGGGGAGAAGCGCCCCCACCAGTAGTCGCGCGGGCGGGCCGGGTCAGGCATGGTTCGGGTCAGCTCTGGCCCAACTGGCACTGCAACTGCGGTGCCCAGGAGCACGGGGTGGTGGTGGGCAGGGGCCCGCCCTCGTCCGAGCTCCCGGGCGGAGGCGTGCTCGGCGGGTCCGTCCGGGGGACCCTGCCGGACCCCACATCCCCACCGATCTGAGGTCCGCGCCCCGCGGTGCCCGGGGGCAGTGATGGGTCTGCTGCGTCTCCGGCGCGCGGGGCCTCGGTACCGGGTGCCTGTGCGGAGGCGGCATCTGCGGTACCGGTATCCGGCGCCGAGGTCGGTTGTGGCACGGTGCCCGTGTCCGCCTGAGCATCCGGGCTGTCGGCGCCCGGCCGGCGCGGCGCCGCGGGTGCTGCTGGAGTCGCCGGAGTGGTCGGCAGGACTTGGGTCTTCTTCGGGCCCTCGGCCGCTGGGCGGTGAACCGGCGAGCTGGGCAGCACGATGAGGACGACCGTGACGATCGCGGCGATGAGCAGGAGGGCGCCGGCTCCCAGGGTGACGTTGAGGGCAGTGAAGATGCCGGCCCCGCCGGCCACGGTGCTCGCCCCGGCCTGGGCCCCAATGCCGGCAGAGGCCCCCTGGGCCGTTCCGCTGCCGGTCGTACCTCCTCCCGTACCGCCCCCGCCGGTAGCCCCGGACTGCGCGGCTCCGGACAGCGTGGTGCCCGACAGCCCGGACCCCGCCGCGGGGACGAGTAGCAGCGGCAGCAGCACGCCGAGTCTGCGGGAGGAGTGATCGGCCTCGGCGACGCGGGGCCTGCAGAACTCACAGGAGTCGACGTGCGTCCAGAAGCGCAGGGCAGAACCTGCGGTGGACTGCCCGGACAGCACCCTGCCGGTCTGCGCGAGCGTCTTCCGGCATTCCGGGGAGCTGCCGGCATCGTTGACGTGCAGCTGGATCCAGCGTTGCTGAAGCCGGGGCCGCAGCTTGTGGATGCGGCGCGAGACCCACGGGGCGTCACGTCCCAAGTCCTGGGCGATCGCCCCGGTCTTGCGTTTGCCGGCCATGGCCTCGAGGATGACGATCCGGTCCTGTGCGGGGAACGATTCGACGACGCTGCGCAGTAAATCGGTGGTCTCCGGTGGGACGGGTTCGTGCGGATCGGGCTCCGAGTCCCAGGCGAAACCCTCGTCCGGATCGATGCGGTGATCCAGCGCAGAGGTGCGACGGGCGATTTCGCCGCGGGCCGCCTGCATGAGATAGGACCAGACGGACCGGGTGGGGCCCAGCCCTCTCAAGGTTGCCGACAGCGTCGCCTCGAGTACATGGGAGGCCACGTCCTCGGCGTCCAGGCGGGGTGCGCGCCGGCGGACGAAGGCGGAGACACGGGGATGGTAGGCATCCCACAGGGGACCGAAGGCCGTTGGATCCCCGGTCCGGACCGCTTCGAGGGCGGAGGACTCGGCGTCAAGGGCCGCATGTGATGTGCCGGGCACTTCCCTGCTACCTCGTGTTCTTTTCCCGGGTCTCCCCGGCTTCCGGTATCGATTCCCATCCTATCGGAGCGCCGGCGAATACCTGACGGAAAGGGCGGTTTCAGGGTGCTAGTGCAACACCACTGATAAGTTCATCCAGTCTCTCACGAGGCGTACGGAACTCAAGCGTCCGCCGCGGACGATCATTCAGGAGGTCCTGCATCTGCAGGACCTCCTGATC
>NZ_JANIJZ010000020.1:0-37430 GCF_024580675.1 Brevibacterium sp. 50QC2O2 | reverse complement strand
GGTCTTGTGTGGGCTTGTAGTCACGGGTCATGAGTCCACGTGACCATGGGTATGGTCATGATGTGGTGAGACATGGTGGTCATGATGTTGTGAGACATCTGTGGTCACGATGTCCCGAGACTTCACAGCAGGATCCGGGGCGCAGAATCCGCATGAACCGGTCGCTCGATGGGGCGGGGTGTCATCGAGTGGGAAAACACCCCCAGGCGCCCCGTACCCTCAGACCTCCCCGCGCAGCAGCGCACTCAGCTCGATATCGAGCCCGCGTTCGGCCAGCGCGGCGGCGTAATCGTGTTCATCGGCCAGGCGGAACATGACCTCCAGGGTGCGCACGGCCTCGGCCGCTTCCAGATCGGCGACCGCGCGCAGGGCGTCCAGCGAGCGCGTATGCCCACAGCGCACGGACTCGGCCCAGCACTGCCTGGCGCGGATCACGTCCCCGTCCAGGGCGTGGGCCAGGCCCAGGCGGAAGATCACCTCGGGCGCATGGTCGTCGCCGGAACGGGCCAGGCGGATCAGCCAGATCTGTGCCAGACCCAGGTCACGGGCTTCGATCGCGTCCTGTGCCATGAGCGTCATCGCGCGCGGATCCGCGTATTCGTTTGCCGCCCGCGTCCACCACTGGCGCGCCCGGACTATGCGGCCCTCGGCGCGGGCGATCCGCCCTGCCTCGACCATGGCGTCGACGTCGCCGGACTCCCCCGCTTTGCACAGCCAGAAGTCCGCGACCGCGTCACGGCCGGCGGCGCGGGCAATGAAGCCCAGGGTGCGAATGGCCGGCGCGCAGCCGTCCCTGGCGAGTCCGCGCATCAGATCGAGCGAGTCGTCGATCCGCCCGGCGGCCAGCAGGTGACCGGCGCGGGCCAGCTGCCCGGCCATGGCCTCGGCGTCCGAGGTGTCCCGCTGCCCCCAGGGGCCCTCGCCCGCATCTCCGCCGCGCGCCACCGGTTCCATCCGCCCTCCTCCAGGTCCGCGAATCCGAATACAGAGTTAGCTTAGGCTTAGTTGGCTGTTCATGCCAGTTCCCACTCGCTGCCGCAGCCCATCGGCGAGTGGGCGGTTCATGCAGCACCCGAGCCCGAAATCCCGCATGAACCGGTCAGTGGATGCCGCAGCCCAGCACCCAGTGTCCGGACACCCCTCAGCCCTCAACCTGCGCTGCAGGGGTATCCGCCGTATCGTCGTCGGAATCGACCACGGTGCCACGCAGCTCCAGGCGCTCGACACCGTCGAGCTCGGCCAGGGCGGACAGCAGGTTGCGCAGCGGCGGCTTGCCGAAGAAGCGCACGTCCACGGCCACCGCGCGCTTGCCGCGGATCGTGATCCGCCTGGTCTTGTCGATCGAGGCGGAGAAGCCCAGGTCCGAGGCGGTGCGCAGGATGTCGCGCAGCACCCCCGAGCCGTCCAGATAGCTGATCTTGACCAGCCTGCGCCGGTCCGGGTTGGGAATGAGCTTGAGCACCGGGGCGATGACCAACAGGATGATGAGCAACAGCAGCGTCATGACCGCGGCCAGTGGCACCATTCCGGCCCCGCAGGCCATACCGACCGCGGCGGAGACCCAGACGGTGGAAGCAGTGGTCAGGCCGCGCACCATGTTCCGGCCCTTGAAGATCACGCCGGCGCCCAGGAAGCCGATGCCCGAAACCACCTGCGCGGCGATGCGGGAGGGGTCCAGGCTGACATCGTGGCCCAGCACCTCCTTGAACCCGTAGGCGGAGACCAGGGTGAACAGGCAGGCGCCCAGGCCCACCAGGACGTGCGTGCGATACCCCGCGCTCTTCTGCCGCATCTGCCTCTCCAGGCCGATCAGCGAGCACAGCAGGAAGGCGGCCAGCAGCATCCCGGTCTGCTCGGCAAAGGCCGAGGACGCGATTCCGGAGAACCACACGGTGAACATCGGATCACTCTCCTCAAGGGTGGGAACGGGCGGCCCCGGGTGGCACCGACTCGGCAGCCGAATCCCTCGGAGTGCTCCCGCAAGGCCCCCTCAAGCATAGGCCGCGGGCAGCGGCAGCGCTCTCCGAGATGCTATTGTTAGACCAGTCAAACATTCTTCTTCAAGGAGTCTTAATTGCGCGACGGATCCCCGACCGCCAAACCCCGCCACCCCTCCAGCGGCACCCTCCGCCTGCTCCGCCTCATGGGCCCGGCCTTCGTCGCAGCCGTCGCCTATGTCGACCCCGGAAACGTCGCGGCAAACCTGTCCGCCGGGGCCGAATTCGGCTACAAGCTGGTGTGGGTTCTGGTCCTGGCCAACGCCATGGCGGTCGTGGTGCAGTACCTGTCGGCCAAGCTGGGGATCGTCTCCAGGGCCAGCCTGCCCGAACTCATCGGCTCCCGCCTGTCCCGCGGCAAGCGGATCGCCTTCTGGATCCAGGCCGAACTCGTCGCAGTGGCCACCGACCTGGCCGAGGTGATCGGCGGCGCGATCGCCCTGAACATCCTGTTCGACCTACCGTTACTGCTGGGCGGGCTGATCACCGGCGTCATCTCCATGGGGATCCTGGCAGCCCAGGGCAAACGCCGCCAGCACGTGTTCGAACGCGTCATCATCGCCTTCCTGCTCATCATCGCGGTGGGCTTCCTGGCCGGCCTGGTCGTCAGCCCCGTGTCCTGGTCGCAGACGGCCGGCGGCCTGGTGCCCCGTTTCGAGGGCGCGCACTCCGTGGTGCTGGCCGCCTCCATGCTGGGCGCCACCGTCATGCCGCACGCCATCTACCTGCACTCGACGCTGGTCCGCGATCGCTTCGGCCATGTGCTCGAACCCGATTCAGCCGGGCCCAGGGCTCGCGCGCGGATCACCCGGCTGCTGCGCATCACCCGGGTGGACGTGGTACTGGGCCTGATCCTGGCCGGCACGGTCAATATCGCCATGATCCTCATCGCCGCAGCCTCCCTGCCCGGAGTCGAGGGAACCGACACCATCCAGGGCGCGGCCGCCGCAATCTCCGATCACCTGGGCGCGGGCGTGGGGATCGCCTTCGCCATCGGGCTACTGGCCTCGAGCCTGGCGTCGACCTCGGTTGGCGCCTACGCCGGCTCCGAGATCATGGCCGGGCTGCTGCACAAACACGTCCCCATCCTGCTGCGCCGGGTCGTCACCCTGATCCCCGCGCTGGCGATCCTGGCCGCCGGCGTGGACCCGACCTGGGCCCTGGTGCTCAGCCAGGTGGCGCTGTCCCTGGGCATCCCCTTCGCCCTCGTCCCCCTGGTCACCCTGACCGGGCAGCGACGGACCATGGGAGAGCGGGTCAACGGGCCGTGGCTGCAGGCTCTGGCCTGGCTGATCGTCGCGGCGATCATCGCCCTGAATGTGGCACTGGTCGTCATGACGGTGCTGGGGATCGGGTAGGCCGAGGACTCCCCCGCACCACCCGCGCCGACCCCGGTTCCGACAAACCAACTTGATATATCGGTAGAATCTCACTACCTTTGATGGGTAGATCTATGTGACGTATACCACCCATGAAATGGGGCGCTCACATACCGACTACCCGGACGAAGGCGTCACACCCGGCGCTGCAGGGAAGAGTGAGAACCACAATGCCACCAGCCCCCATCAACCGCCGCAGTATGCTCGGCGGAGTCACCGTACTAGCCGCCCTGGGGTTGCTCAGCGCCTGCTCCGGCCCCGGAGCGCAACTCGAATTCGACACCTCGGGACCGCCGCAGAAGGGCGGGACCCTGCGGGTCGGGATCACCGGCGGGTCCTCCGCGGACACCCTTGACGCCCACACCGCCACCAATCAGGGTGATTACGCCCGCACCCAGAACCTCTACGAATGCCTGGCCACCCGCGACCGCGAATACAAACTGCGGATGCGCCTGGCCGACTCCATCGAACCCAATGACACCGCGACCGTGTGGACCGTCAAACTGCGTTCCGGGGTGAAGTTCAGCAACGGCAGGCCCCTGGAGCCCGAGGACGTGATAGCCAGTTTCAAGCGGATCACCGATCCGGACAACCCGGGAACCGGGGCCGCGGGCCTGGCCACCCTGGACAAGGTGGTCAAGACCGGACCGACCACGGTGGAATTCCGGCTCAAGGCGCCCAACAGCATCTTCGACGACACCCTGTCCCAGGTCGACAACAACATCGTGCCGCGCGACTATGACCCGGACGAACCGGTGGGCACCGGCCCCTTCATGCTCGACTCCTTCGAACCCGGCCAGCAGACCACCCTGGTCCGCAACCCCCACTACTGGGACGGCGAACCTTACCTCGACCAGGTCCAATTGCTGAACTTCAACGACGACGACGCCGTTATCAATGCCCTGCTGAGCTCCCAGGTCGACTGCGTGGCGGCCATCCCAATGGCCCTGGTGAAGGTGATCGAGGCCGATCCCCGGATGAAGATCCTCGATTCCGTGACCGGCCGCTGGCTGCCCCTGACCATGCGGGTGGACCAGAAGCCCTTCGACGACAAACGCGTGCGCCAGGCCTTCCGGCTGGTCGTCGACCGCCAGCAGATGATCGACCAGGTCCTGTCGGGCTACGGCACGATCGGCAACGACATCTTCGCGCCGATGGATCCCGAGGGTCCGAAATTCCCCCAGCGCACGCGCGATGTCGAGAAGGCCAAACAGCTGCTGGCCGACGCCGGCTACCCGGACGGGCTGAGCGTCGAACTGGTGACCGCGCCCATCAATCCTGGAGTGGTGGAATCCGCCCAGGTCTACGCCCAGCAGGCCAAGGACGCCGGGATCACCGTGACCATCAAACGCGTGGACTCCACGACCTTCTACGGCGAGGGCAACTACCTGTCCTATCCGTTCTCCCAATCCTTCTGGAACACCAAGAACTTCCTGCCCCAGGCCGATCAGTGCACGGTGAAGGCCTCTCCGTTCAATGAGACGCACTGGAACGACGCGGACTACAACGAGCTGCTGGCCAAGAGCAAGGCCGCACTGGACCCCGCCCAGCGCAAGAAGCACATGGAGGCCGCCCAGCGGATGCTCTACGACGACGGCGGCTACATCATCTGGGGTTTCGCCAACAACGTCGACGCCTATCAGAGCTATGTGGTGGGCCTGGAGACCAGCGCCAGCGGCTATCCCCTGGGCCGCTATGCCTTCGCCAAGGTGTGGATCGGAGACGTGAAATGATCGCCAAACTCATCGCCAGGCGCCTCGTCTTCTCCGTCTTCATCCTCCTGGCCGTCTCCCTCATCGTCTTCTTCGCGACCCTGCTGCTGCCCGGCGATCCGGCCCGCGCCATCCTGGGCCAGCAGGCCACCCCGGAGCGCGTCGCCGCGATCAACGCGCAGATGCACCTGGACGAACCGGCCGTCACCCGCTATCTGATGTGGCTCGGCGGCCTGTTCACCGGCGATCTGGGCACCTCGGTGGCCAGCGGCGGCCCCGTCAGCGCCCTGCTGGGCGACCGGATCGCGGCCACCCTGGTGCTCATGGGCCTGGCGGCCGTCATCTCCGTGCCGCTGGGCGTGGCCCTGGGCATCTGGTCGGCCCTGCGCCGAGGCGGCCGGACCGATTCCGCCATCACCTGGGTCACGCTGTTGCTGGCCGCGCTGCCCGAGTTCGTCATCGGCATCGCACTCATCAGCATCTTCGCCACCTCCGTCTTCCGGATCCTGCCGGCGGTCACCATGGCCCCACCGGGCACCCCGGTCTGGACCCTGCCCAGCCAGCTGGTCCTGCCGACGATCACCCTGGCCCTGGTGGTCGCGCCCTATATCGCCCGGATGATGCGCACCACCATGTTGGAGGTGCTGGACTCCGGGTTCGTTGAAATGGCCAGGCTCAAGGGCGTGCCGGAGCGCCGCGTGATCCTGCGCCATGCGCTGCCGCACGCGATCGGGCCCGTCGCCCAGGTGATCGCGATCCAGCTGGCCTGGCTGGCCGGCGGTGTGGTCGTCATCGAATTCCTGTTCCGGTACCCGGGAATCGGCCAGGCACTCATCGACGCGGTGACCTTCCGCGATGTGCAGGTCGTGCAGGCGATCTCCATGCTGGTCGCCGCGCTCTACGTGGTCGTCAACCTGCTGGCGGACATCGCAGGGATCCTGTCCAATCCGAAGATCAGGAGCGCGGCATGAACACGAGGACCGATATGAACGCCCAGGACCCGGCACGGGACCGCGCGCAGAACGCCGCCGCCGACCCCGCGAAGGAATCGGCCAGCGCACACGTGAGCGCGGTACGCCGCGTCTGGGCCCTGCGCGAGGGCAGGACCGGCATCATCCTGACCGGTCTGGTGCTGCTGATATCCGTGTTCGGCCCACTGTTGGCCCAACCGCTGACCGGCTTCGGCCCCACCGAGTTCGCCGACAAGCCCTTCCAGGACTCGGGCATCTTCGGCACGGACGACCTGGGCCGCTCGGTGGCCGCCCGCTTCCTGGCCGGCGGCCTGCGGCTGCTGTGCTATTCCGTGCTGGCCACGGCCCTGGGACTGGCCCTGGGCGCACTGCTGGGCATCTTCGCCGCCTATGCCGGAGGGGTCGTCGACCAGATCATCATGCGCATCAACGATGTGCTCCTGGCGATCCCGCAGCTGGTCTTCGCCCTGCTGGCGATCACCGTGCTGGGCACCCACGGCTGGGTCCTGGTGACCGTCATCGGCATCACCCACGCCCCGCGCGTCGCCCGGGTCGCCCGCGCGGCCACCCTGGGGGTGATCGGCGAGGACTACATCCGCGCCGCCGAGATGTACGCGGTGCCGCGCTGGCGCATCGTGGTCCAGGAGATCGCCCCGAACATCACCGGCCCCCTGAGCGTGGAGGCCGGCCTGCGCCTGACCTATTCGATCGGCACGATCGCCTCCCTGTCCTTCCTGGGCCTGGGCATGCAGCCGCCGGTGGCCGATTGGGGCCTGATGATCAACGAGAACCGGATCGCCCTGTCGGTCCAGCCCTGGGGAGTGCTCCTGCCCGTCGCGGCGATCGCCGTGCTGACCATCGGCACGAACCTGCTGGCGGACGCGATCGCCCGCGCCACCGCCAATACGAATGTGGAGGCGTGATGACGCACGACGACAAGAATCCCGTGGCCGAGGCCGGCACCGCGAGTGCGGTACCCGGCGGCACGGCACCGGACAGTGCGGCACCCGGCAACGCCTCCGGCGCCGCAGTGCTCACGGTGGCCGGGCTGCGGATCGCAGCCGTGGGCGGGGCGGAGATCCTGCACGGCGTGGACTTCACCCTGGAGCGTGGTCAGCTGCTGGGCCTGGTGGGCGAGTCCGGCTCCGGCAAGACCACGGCCGGCCTGGCCTGCATGGGCCACTTCCGCTCCGGCCTGGAATACACAGGCGGGGATGTGCGCCTGTACCCGCGCGACGGCGGCACCGTCGAGGTGATGGAGCTGCGGACCGAGGAACTGCGCAGCCTGCGCGGGCACCGCGTGGCCTATATCCCGCAGGACCCGGCACTGTCCCTCAATCCCGCGATCCGGGTGGGCGAGCAGATCCGCGAGGTCCTCGACATCCACGGCTTCGGCTCCTCCGAGGCCGAACGCCGCTCCCGCGTCGCGCAGACGCTGGAGGACGTGGGCCTGCCGTCGGACCGGGCCTATCAGCGCCGCTGGCCCCATCAGCTCTCCGGCGGGCAGCAGCAGCGCATCGGCATCGCCATGGCCTTCGCCATGTACCCCGATGTGCTCATCCTCGACGAGCCGACCACCGGCCTCGACGTGTCCACCCAGGCGCACGTGCTCGACACGATCCGGGACATGACCCGCAGGCACGATGTCGCCGGTCTCTACATCACCCACGATCTGGCGGTCGTGGCGGAGCTGGCCGACCGGGTCGCGGTGATGCTGCGCGGCGAGGTGGTCGAGGAGGGCACCGTCGCACAGGTCATCCACGCTCCACAGCACGACTACACCCGCAGGCTGCTGCGCGCGGTCCCCGACCTGGCCGGGAGGAAGGTCCTCGGCGCCGAGGCCGGGCCAACCGCCGCAGCCGCCGGCGGGAGCGCGGGTCCGGCGGTGGCCGACGGCGAGCCACGCGGGAGCGCGGGTGCGCTGGTAGCCGAAACCGCCTCGGCTGCTGATCCCGAACACTGGCGCAATGCCAGCGAGCCGCGGCCCGAGGGCGCGGTGCTCGAGGTGCGCGATCTGCACCTGTCCTATGGTCCGGCGACGATCCTCGACGGGATCGACATGACCCTGCAGCAGGGCGAGTCGATCCTGCTGCTGGGCGAATCCGGATCGGGCAAGACGACCCTGTCACGGTGCATTGCGGGGCTCAACGACGATTATTCGGGCAGCGTGCACCTGGATGGGCGGCAGCTGGAGCGCAGCACCCGCAAGCGCACCATCGATCAGCGCCAGGAGATCCAGTACATCTTCCAGAGCCCGTTCTCATCGCTGAACCCGCGGCGGACCATCGGGCAGTCGCTCATGGTGCCGCTGAATATGAGCAAGCGCCTGCCTGCCGGCGAGCGCAAGAACGCCGTGCTGGAGGCGCTGGACGCGGTGCGCTTGGGCAGGTCGTTCTTCGACCGGCGCCCAGGCGACCTGTCCGGCGGCGAGAGGCAGCGCGCGGCGATCGCCCGGGCACTGGTGAATGCGCCACGGGTGCTGGTGTGCGATGAGATCACGAGTGCGCTGGACGTTTCGGTGCAGGCCTCGATCATCGGGCTGTTGCGCACACTGCGCGAGGAGCGCGGGCTGGCGATGCTGTTCGTCACGCACAACATCACCCTGGCCCGGCACGTGGCCGACCATGTGGCGGTGCTCAACCGCGGGCACATCGTGGACCGCGGGCCGGTGGACAGGGTGTTGGAGCACCCGGAGCACGACTACACCAAGCAGCTGCTGGCCGATCTGGCCACGCTGTAGGGGCCGCGGCCGGTGCTCGGAGACAGTGCAAGCGCAGATTCACATCGTGTGCGGGTATCTCCGCACACGATGTGAATCTGCGCTTGCGATGCTGCCTGTTCGGCTAGCTCACTGCAGCTGAAATCACTGCAGCTGGTCGAACTGGCTGCGGACCGTGGTCTCCACGCCGCGCAGCAGGATCCCCAGGAAGATCGTGACCACGCCGACGGCGGCGGCGATCACGCCCATGAAGATGGTGAACACGCTGGCCGTGAAAACCGGGAAGCACATGACGATGATGCCCACGATGATCCACAGCACGCCGGACAGGATGAGCATCCAGCGCGAGGCCCCGAAGCCCAGCCGGTCGGTGAACGAGGACACGATGTCGACGAGCCCGCGCAGCAGCAGCCAGATGCCGATGATCGTCATGACCACGGCGATCCCGATGGCCGGGATCAGCGCCAGCGACAGGCCGGCGAGGATACCCAGGATGCCCATCGTCATCACCATGCCGCGGCCCGGCGCCCCCTTGGCCTTGGCCGCCATGACGGTTTTGAGGATCCCGTCGACGATCGCATAGAGGCCGAACACGACGACGAAGGCGTTGGCAACGACCTGGGGCCAGAAAATGGCCAGGAAGCCGAAGGCCAGGACGACGATGCCGCCGATGATCATCATGGTCGAAAATCTCTTAGCATTCATACTTCAAGCTTACTTGCCGGTGCTTCGAATTTCACGAGGTGAGCATCACGGCTCGCCCCGCGTCCCCGGGACACTGCCGAACGCGGGGCGGAACACCGCCGGGTACCGCTCAGAACATCGGCGGGCGCGGCCAATCCAGCAGGTGCTCCAGCGCGGCGGCCACGGGGAAGACTGAATCATCGCGGTAGGGGTGCCCCACGATCTGCACACCCGTGGGCACCCCGGTCGACCCCAGGCCCGAAGGCACGGAGACCACGGGGCAGCGGTTGGCGATGTTGAACGGCACCGTCATATGTGCCTCCCAATAGAAGTCGTGGTGCCCATCGGGCCGCTCGATCCCGTCCAGATAGGCGTTGCCGGCCTCCAGGGCCTGCACCGCAGAGGTCGGGGTCAGCAGCACGTCGTAGCCGGCCATGGCGTCGGCGATCGCATTCTGCACGCGGGCCTCCAGTGCCATGCCGGCGAACATCGAGCGCTCACCGGCGGCCGCCCTGGTCTTGTCCACGAATACCTGCGCATAGTCCTCCAGATCCCCGAAGTGCTCATCGCCGCCGACCGCGTCGACCATGTACTCGGCCAGCACATAGCCGTAGTGCGTCATCGAGGCAGCCTGCACTTCGGTCAGGTCCAGGCCCACCGGCACCCATTCGACGCTCGCGCCCGCGCCCGCCAGGGCCTCGGCCACGGTGCGCAGGTTCTGAGCCACCGCCGGGTCCACCGCATAGCAGCCCAGGTCCGCACTGACCGCCACCCGCCAGCCCGTCAGGTCCGGGGCCGGGCCACGGCGGTCGGCAATGGCCTGGGCGCGCTCGTAGTCCAGCACGGGATTGGGCTCGGTGGTGCTCGCCTCGTGCGCGTCGATGCCCATGATGACGTTCGTGGCATAGGCGGCATCGGCCACCGAGCGCGCCAGCACATGGTCGCCGCGGTACCAGTCGGCGTTCAAGGGCTGGGTGCCGGGCGTGCGGCCGTACGGCGTCTTAAAACCCACCAGTCCGCAGAAGGCGGCGGGCACGCGGGTGGAACCGGCGATGTCACTGGCGGTCGCCAGGGGCCCGAAGCCCGCCGCGACGGCCGCACCGGAACCGCCCGAGGACCCACCCGGGGTGAACTCGGGATTGAAGGGATTGCGCGTGATCCCCCATTCGCGGGTCTGTGTGAAGGTCGCGCACGACAGCTCCGGAGTGGTGGTGCGGGCGAACGGGATGGCGCCGGCGGCCACCAGCCGGGCCACGATCGGCGCATCGGCGGGGGCCACCTGGCCCTGCCGACCCTGAGAGCCGCGGGTGGCGCTGTGGCCGGCCAGGTTGTGCTGCTCCTTGACTAGCAGCGGGATGCCCAGCAGCGGCTTGTCGGTGCCGGGTCCGCCCGGCCATTGGGCGCCCTCGGTTTCAGCCGAGGTGATGCCGGCGCCCGCGGCCGCCCTGCCTCCCAGCCCGGCCACCACGGAGCCGGCGGTGCGCGCGGCGGCGTAGGCGTCCTCGGCGTCGCGGGCCGCGGCCCTGGCGGATTCGGCCAGGGTATCGACGATGCAGTTGATCCCGCCCGTCTCTGCGCTGCCGTCGAGGGCCCCGATCCGGGCCAGGTGGGCCTCGAGGTAGTCCACCGGGGACAGCTCGCCGGTCCGGAACAGGGCCAGGGCATCGAGCACGGTCAGGCGGTGGAGGTCTGCATGGGTGTCGCTGAGAGTGTCGTCGGTCATATCGGCCATTGTGTCAGCCCTATAGACTCTTTGGGATGGGCACTGGGACGACGGAAGATGAGAATCGCCGCCCGACGGCCGGGTCTTCCGCGCGACACGCGGGGGATTCCGAGCGGCGGGCCGCGCGACACGTCACCGTATTCCTCGACGTCGACGGCGTGCTCAATTCCTTCCCCGTGCCGCCCCAGCGCTTCCGCGCCGAGAAGCGCCGCGCGGTCTTCGCCTGGAACTACGAACTGCACTACCGACCCCGGATCGTGAAGATGCTCGACCACCTGGTCGACACGCAGCTGGCCGATATCGTCTGGCTGTCCACCTGGTCCGACCGCTGCCGCACGGAGATCGAGCCGGCACTGCAGTTCAAGCACAGCTACCCCGCCATGACGATGCCCGATCAGTCCTACAACCGGCTGGCGAACGATCCACTGTCCTGGTGGAAGGCCCGGATCGTGCGCGAGTGGCTCGACGAGCACGACCACGACCGCGCGGTGTGGGTCGACGACGACCTGGTCGCACCCGGGACCAGGGAGTACTTCGCGGACCGCTACGGCGAGCGCCTGCTGATGGTCGCCCCGCCCTTTGCCACGGGCCTGACCGAGGAGCACCTGGCGCTGATCCGCGACTTCACCTACGGCCGCCCCCGCAGGGTCGCGCCGCGCACGCTGGAGCCGGCAGAGCCAGCGCGCAGGCACCGTAGAGTGGCCCACCCCGGCACGCTCTCGGGCGACAATCCGAGCGCCCGCGATATCGCGCTGGCACAGGCCGCACGGCGGCGGATGGACCACCCTGCTGCGGTTCCCGCGCGGGGATCCGGGGTCGCCCGCAGTGCCGGGGCTGCGCAAGGATCCGGGGCCGGGGTCGGAGCGGCCGAGGCCGCGCCCGGGTCGACTGGGCGCACGCCGGCTGCGCGCCCGGCGCCGGCCGCGACGAATGCACAGGAGCCGGCGGAGATACCGGTGCCGGCGCAGGACGCCGCAGAGCGTGAGCCCGCGCAGGGGTGGGCCCCGCATGGGACCTCGGCCGCGGAGCAGGGGCGGGAAACGGAGCCCGACGTGACCTCGGCCCCGGAGCCGAAACGGGAGCCGGAGCAGTCGACGTCACAGGAAGAACTGCGACTGCAGGGGAATCCCCTGCTGCGCCGCAAGCGTTGGCATGAAGAGGACCGGGGCGTTCAGGATCCCGGACGGGTGGAGAGGGAAACACGGAGATGACGCTGAGCCTGCGCAAGAGTGTGCCGCACGAGCGGCCGGTGATCGGGGTCCTCGACTCCGGCCTGGGCCTGGTCGACTTCGCCGATGCACTGCACGCTCGACTGCCCGGCGCCGATCTGGTGCTGGCGATGGACCCGGACTACGCACCCTATGGGCGGTTGAGCCACGAGGACGTGGGCCGGCGCGCACTGGCCAGCGCCCATGCGATCGAGCAGTGGGACCCCGATGCGATCGTCATCGCCTGCAACACCGCGTCCGTGCACGCCCTGGACCTGCTGCGCGAGACCTTCGAACCCGGCATCCCGATCATCGGCACGGTACCCGCGATCAAGGTCGCGGCCGAGGCGGGCAGGCCCTTCGCCGTCTGGGCCACCACCGCGACCACCGGCAGCGCCTATCAGCGCAGGCTGATCGATCAGTTCGTGCCAGGCGCGGGGGCTTCCGTGCCAGGCGCTGGCGGAGCCGAGGTGCCCGCAGCAGGCTCCGGGCTGAGCCCCGCGGACGTCTACCCCGTGCGCTGCCCAGGACTGTCGCGCGCGATCGATGCGGCGGACCCTGCTGCCATCGACGCGGCCATCCTGGCCGGCTGTGCGGCGACCCCGGACGAGGTCGAGAACATCGTGCTCGGCTGCACCCACTATGGCCTGGTAAGCGACCGGATCCTCACACTGCGGCCGCAGACCCGACACCTGTTCGACTCCCCCGTGGCGGTCGCCGCACAGACGGCCCGTCGCCTGGGGATCGACGGGGCCGGAAGCTCCGCTGAGACACGGGGCTCCGGCGCGGGTAGCCCGGGTGCGGGGGAAGCCGTGGACACCGGCACCATCCTGGTCCCGACCCTGCCGCCGGAGCCCCCGGCACAGGGGAGGATTCTGGCCACCTACATGTCCGGCCGGGCCGAGCCCCTGCCGGATGCGGTGTCCCACTTCGCCGCGGGCCGCCGCCTGCTGACGATGAACGGCTGAGGACTCGCCCCTGCCCCGTGGGTCTACACATGTAGGTGTTTGTTCACTCGCACGGCCGGAGTTCGCGCGAGTGTACCGACACGCCGCGATTTCCGCAGAAACAGCGGCCCGGGGTTACTCTCGCCCGGGTACAGACGCCGCGACTGAACTAACACCCACATATGTCGTTTCACCACCAGGCGCTGACATCGGCGTCGAGGGCCTCGAGCACCATGCCGGCGAAGCTCATCGTGCCCACCGTGAGGATTCCGGCAGTGCTCCTGACCGCAGCGGGGCCGCCGGCCGCACCGGAGTCCCGCCCCCGAGCCAATTCGACGGCGCGCGCCAGGGCTGCGGGGACCTCGGCCACGGGTCCGAAACGGTCGGCGTAGCGCCGCGCCGCAGCATAGCTCAAATAGTCCGTTCCGGCGCCGGCGAGCACGATGTTCGCATCCGGCAGCGAGGCGAGTTCGGCGATGCAGGCGTCGACGTCCTTGGTGTCGGGGAAGCCGGCGATGACCACGGGATCCCCGCCCAGTTCCGCCCGGGCTCCGGCGAGTGCGGCGCGCACTCCGGCGGGATTGATCGCCGCATCGACCAGCCAGGTCAGCCCAGCGTGCTCGTGGCGCGAGAGGCGGGCGGGCAGGTTCAGGCGGGTCCGGGCCTCAGCGACGATATCGTCATAGCCCCTGCGCAGGCCGGTCAGGGTGATGGCCGCGGCCACCCCCAGACGGATATTCGTCCCGGTCAGGTCCGCGGCGGGCGGGACTGGAGCGTGCCCGGCCGCAACGGCCGACTGGGCGCCTGCGGCAACAGGCGGCGCCGCGTCCTCCATGGGCACCGCGTCGATGTAGTGGGCGCGCGGGGCATCCGCGGTGTTCAACGCCGCCAGGCGGGTCCGGGCCTCGGCGGGCTGGTCGGGGAAGGACAGCACGGTGTGGGTCGCCGGCGAGACCACGCCCAGCAGATCCGCCGCGACCGCGTCCAGACTGCCGCCGAGGACGTCCAGGTGCTCGCCGAAGACCTGGGTGAGCGCCACGACGGGGAAGTCGAATAGCGACACATCGTCGCTGACCCCGCCCAGCCCCTCCTCGACGACCAGCGCGTCGACCCCGCGGTCCAGCAGATAGCGGATCGCCACCTGCGTGTACAGGCCCGAGGGCGGCAGGTAGCCGACGGTTCCGTCGGGCGCGGGCGTGCCGAGACGGGGCATCCGGGCCAGCGTGTCCGCGGCCAGTGCCGAGGCCCGCGCGTATTCGGCCGGGGTGACCGTGCGCCCGTCGATGCGGATGCGCTCACCGTCCCAGCGCAGCGGCGGGCTGGACACGGTGCCGACCGTGTACCCCAGCTCGCGCAGGGCGAAGCTGGCCGCCGCGACCGAGGTCCCCTTCCCCTTACTGCCCACCACCAGCAGGGCGGGGACGGGCAGGGGCAGGCGGGTGTCGGTTCCCGGATCGGACGGGTGCGCTGGGGCGAGGTCAGCGAACAGCAGGTCGCGGAACTGGGCGGAGCGGGCCTTCGAGCGCTTCATGGGCCGCCCGTCCGGGGTCAGCGCACCCCGGCAGGCGTTCCATTCACGGAAAAAGGGCTCATCGGCTGGATCTTTACGGGCGACCATGGTTCCAGGGTAGTGGGGCGTGCTTGGGGTCGTGATTCCCGCCAAGTTCGTCGTGGTTCCGGTTCGGGGTCGTGCCTTCAAAGGGACGACCCCAAGCGGCAACTACGACGAACTTGGCAGACACCACGACGGGTGCGGGGCTACCGGGATGCCCGAGCCCAGCGGGCGGCTGCCACCAGGGCCCATGTGCTCAGGCACCCCACCAGGACCAGCAGAGTCAGCGCGGGGAAATTACCCCCACCGGCGAAGTGCACCCAGAACAGGTGGACGAGCATCCCCAGGCACACCAGCACGGCTCCGGACACCCCGCCTGCCGCGATCCACAGGGCAGTAGCCGCCCGGCCGTAATCGCAGCGCGCATCCCGGATCCGCCCCAGTGCGAACCACACCGCGCCGATTGCCACCAGCACGCAGAGGTGGGCGGCCTCGGCGGCAACCAGATAGGGCACGCGCAGCTGCGCGGCCTCGGGATTGGAGAATGCCACATCACCGGCCAGACCCGGCAGCAGAGCTGCAGTGCCCAACAGCACCAGGACGCCTAAGACCAACAACGATTGGGCCGCGGTGATCAGCTGGGACTTCGCACGCCATGCGATCAGCACTGTACTCTGCTCTTCCATGCTTCAAGCCTGCTCTGCGCACGCCCGCGCGGCATCCCCCACGCGGAGGAATCACGGGTGATCAGGACCGGTGCGCCGTGCCGTTCGGCCCGGCACCCTCAGGACACATACCCGTATTCCAGAGCGCGGACCACCAGTTGCGCCAGATTGCCGGCGTGCAGTTTGCGACGCAGCGCCTTCGTGTGGCTCTTGGCCGTGGCCACGGAGATGAACAGGTCCTCCGCTATCTGCGCGTACCCCTTGCCCCGCACCACCTCCTTGAGGACGGCGAGTTCCGCTGCAGTCGGCTCCTCGGGCACGACAGGTGCCGCACCCTGGTCGCCGAACCGCGAGGCCCCGGTCCGACAGGGCTCCCCCGCCGAGTGTGACTCCCCCATCAGCCGCGGGTCGCCGGCCACCAGCAGATCATCGACCAGGCCACACAGCAGACGGGGCTCATCGCCACCGGTACCGGCCCCGCCCGCCGCCAACACAGCGGTGCGCACGGCCTCATCGCGCGCAGCCTTGCCGATCACGCCCAGAGCGCCCGCCGCGATCGCGCGGACCAGCTGCGGGCCGGGCGCCTCGGCGGTGATCACCAGGATCCGGGCGGCGGGGTCCTCGCCCCGGATCGCCTTGATCGCGTCGATGCCATTGACCTCCCCGGGCATCCGCAGATCCATCAGCGTCACCGAGGGGCGGTGGGCGCGGTGGGCGGCCACGGCCTCGGCGCCGGAGTGCACGGGCGGCAGGACGAGCAGCTCGGGCTCGCCGGCCAGTGCGCGGGCCAAGCCACGGGTGGCCCAATGGTCGTCATCGGCGATCAACACGCTGAGCATGGACATCCCCTCAGCCCATCACAGACCGGCGCCGCGCGCATCCCCCGAACGGGCGAGATCTGCTCGACGTGCAAGATCCGTCCGCCGTTCGGGTTCGCCGGCCGACCCGAGCGGCAGGACCACCGTCACCGTGTACTCGCAGCCGCCGGCACCGGGTACTACCTCGACCGCACACGTCCCGCCCAGGGCCGCGGCCCGCCCGGCGACGGTACGGGGTCGACTGCCCAAGGCCTCGGCCGCACAGGGATTAGCGGCCCGGATCAGCAGTCCGGCGGCCGGCCCCGCGCGCCCGACCTCCACCCGGCCGGTGCGCTTGCCGTTCGTCTTCGCATCGCTCGTCTCCGTGCCGGGTACCTCCGTACTGTGTGGCTCCGCGCCGCTCGCCGAAGCACCGTGCCGGATCATATTCGTCACCAGTTCCTGCACGATCCGGATCACCTCCGCCGCGAGCGCATGGGGAATGGCTTGAGGCAGCTCGCCGACCACGATGCGCAGTTTGAACCCCGAGGCCTCTGCCGCACCCTCCATCGCGCGGGCTCCGCGCTCCAGGGCCCGGGCGAACTCCGCGGCGGCCCAGGCCTCGGACTCAGCTTCGGGCCCGGATTGGTCGGGCGTGGGACCGCCGATGCCGTATCCCGTTCCCGCGCGCAGCTTGGCCAGCAGCAGGCGGAGTTCCTGCACCGTGCGCGCGTTGATCAACGCCAGTTCCACCAGGTCGGCGGTATCGCGGTCGGCTTCGCGCGCCTCGGCGATGAGGTGTCTGATCACCAGGGATTCGGTCGTCAGGCCGTGCGTCACGGAGTCGTGGGTATCCATCGCCGCCTGCAGGCGCACCCGGTCGAGCTCCCGCTGATGGGCCAGGGCATCGGCCTCGCGGGCCCGGGCGTCGCGCTCGATCCTGGCGTCCATAATGCACACGCCCCAGGCGAACAGGGCGCCGACGGCCAGCGTGCCCAGGAAGGATGCCAGGTCCTGCACAATATGGTGTTCGGCCGGCACCCGTCCGAACCCCGCGGTCAGCGCCATGCCGCACACGGCCAAGACCCCGGCGCTCCACCAGCGTTTGAAGGACAACAGCAGCACTGCGCACATCGTGACGACGTCGAGGAGGGGGTTGACGAGGTGCGGCCAGGCCAGGGCGAATCCCACCGCCGCCACACCGGCCGCGCATCCGCCGGCCAGGGGGACGAACCCGGCGCAGATCAACAGCGCCGAGGCCAGGACTCGCAGTGCGGTGGGACCCGGATCCGTCGGCCGGGCTCCGGTGGGGGCTGGTTCGGGCAGGGGCGTGCCGGGCGCCATGGTCAGCACCGAGGCCAGACCACTGTTCGGCAGCACCGCGAGCGCAATGGCCAGCCCCAGGAGCAGCAGCCTGATCGGCAAGTCGACCGCCCGTGGCCCGCGGATGAAGTGCCAGAGGGGCTGGGCGGCCACGCGATGCGGTGCCGGATGGGTCACGATCGGCCTCCTGCGGCAGGGCGCTTCCCTGCGTCTTTCCTCATATATCGTACGACTCGATGCGTGGGGTTCGCGGGAATCCGCTGCCCCGGCCGCCCGTGTCCGAGCCTCCGACTACCCTTGGATAAGGACCACCTCAGTACAACGGTAGATCGGAGCGCGAGGCCCCATGCCCTCCCAGCACCATTCCGGCCCAGGCGGCACCCCGCACGGCCCGGCCGGCCAACCGAAGGCCCAGCGCCAGGGCGGCGGGCATCCGGGTAATGCCAGCCCGGGCGGTGGGGCGGGTGAGCGCCCGCACAGCGGGAACCCCGGCCACCCGGGAGGGCGTCCCGGCGGCAAGGCCGACCCGGCGGGGCTCGCCACGGTCAAGGGTGCCGTTCCGCGCGGGAACCTGTGGATCTCGGCGGGCCTGGCGTGGCTGGCCAGCGCGGCGACCGCGCTGCTGTTCTGGCAGGTGGGCACTGCGATCGATCAGGCCGGCACCGTGCGGCCGGGAACCCTGACCGCCCTCATCATCCTGACGGTCCTCGCCGCGGCGGCGGTGACCGCCGGAGAATGGTATTCGGCCTGGGCCGGCGCGCAGACGGAACGCAAACTGCGCCAGGCGATCCTGGGCCGCGTCTTCCAACGCGGCCCAGTGGCGGCCTCGGCCAGGGCCGGCGAGTTGCTATCCCTGTCCACGCATGCGGTAGAGAAGACCGCGAACTACCGCGCGGGCTTCCTGGGCCCCATGCTGGGTGCGATGAGCACCCCACTGCTGGTCCTGGCCCTCATGGCGGTCTTCGTCGACCCGGTGGCCGCCGGCTGGCTGGTCCTGCTGATCATCCTGGTGCCTTTGGCCGTGGGCGGATTCCAACGTCTGGTCAAGCCGATCGGCGCGAATTACCGCAGGTCACAGGGCCGGCTGACCGCAGCGTTCCTGGAGGCCGTGGAGAATCTGGGCACCCTGGTCTACGCGCGCGCAGCGGACCGCACTGCCGCCGACCTGGCCGCGGCCGGGGAATCCCACCGCCGGTCCATTATGAAACTGCTGGCGGGCAATCAGCTGCTCATCTTCGTCGTCGACGCCGCATTCAGCCTGAGCATCACGGTCGCGGCGACCGCGCTGGCCGCCGCGCGCCTGGCCGGCGGGCAGATCGACCCGGGACAGGCCGTGGCGATCGTGCTGCTGACCGTGCTGGTCATCGGGCCCGTCGACATCATCGGCCAGTTCTTCTACATCGGAATCGCCGGGCGCGCCTCCCAGCGGCAGATCGCGAACCATCTGGCCCCGGATGCGCCGGCCGGGGCCGCTGCCCGAAGCGGTGCGCAGGGCCGGCAGGCCGAGGTGGCCGAGGCCGGGGACAACAGCTTCAGCCACAGCGGCTCCGGCGCCACCGCAGCGGAGACCGGCTCCGTAGCCGTTGAGGTGGCCCCAGCCGCCCTCGAACTGCGCGATGTGACCGGCGGCTGGAAGACCGGCCGGCCAGTGATCGCGCACGCGAACCTGCGCATCGAACCCGGCGAGCAGGTCGCCCTGGTGGGTCCCAGCGGGGCGGGCAAGTCCACGATCAGCGCCCTGTTGCAGGCCCAGCTCACCCCGGAGTCCGGGCGGGTGCTCATCGCGGGCGCGGACACCCGGACCACCGATCCCGCGGACATCCGAGCCCGGCTGACCGTCGTCGAACAGGCTCCCTATCTGTTCGAGGGGTCCATTGCGGACAACCTGCGCCTGGCCCGGCCGGGCGCACCCGAGGACGCCCTGTGGACCGCGCTGGACACCGTCGGCCTGGCCGCCGAGGTCCGCGCCATGCCGCGCGGCCTGGACGAACCCGTTGGCGCGCGTGGACAGTCCCTGTCTGGCGGACAGGCGCAGCGTCTGGCGATCGCGCGCGCGGCTCTGCGGCAGGCCGTACCCGGCGCGAGCGGAATCCTCGTGCTCGACGAGCCGACCTCCCAGGTCGGGCTGGCCGCCGAGGCACAGGTGCTCGATGCCCTGGACCGCCTGGTCGCAGGGCGCACCGTGCTCATGATCGCGCACCGGCCCGCTGCGATCCGGGCCGCCGACCGCGTCATCGACATCCGCGACATCCAGGCCGGAACCTCGGCCGGGCCGGCTGATCTGGTCGACGCGACCGATTCCACACACGCCGACACGACCACGGAGTCCACCGACGGACAGGAGACCCGCATATGAGAGCCCAGACGGACGATGCCGCACTTGCGGGCGGCGCCGGGGCGCCGTCCTCGCGACCCGCGGTTACTGCACAGCACCCCAGCCGGATGTTCCTGACCCGCTGGCTGGTCTCCCATACACGCCGGCTGGTGCCGATCCTGGGCATCTCGGTGCTCGCGCGGATCGGCGATCAACTGGCCGGCATCGCGCTGTGGGTCACCGCCGTGTACGCCCTGCAGCGCGCGGTCGCCGCCGGAACCCAGATCCGGACCGGGGCCTCGAGCGCGCCGGCGGAGCTGCACCTGGGCGTCATCGTCGCGGTGCTCGTCTGCATTGCGCTGCTCAAGGCCTTCCTGCGCTATCTGGAGCACTATGCCGGCCACTGGGTCGCGTTCACCGCCCTCCAACGACTGCGCGAACTGTTCTTCGCCCGCCTGGTCCCGCAGGCCCCGGCCGCCACCACGGGCCGCGGCGCCGCGGAACTCACAGGTCGGGCGACCCGCGATATCGACCGGATCGAGGTGTTCTTCGCCCACACCTTCCCACCGGCGGTCACCGCCTTCGTCGTGCCCACCATCGCACTGCTCTGGCTGGGCGGTGCGGTGGCCTGGCCCCTGGCCGGGGTACTCGCGGTGTTCACCGTGGCGATCCTGCTGGTCTCGCTGGGCTCGGGCGGATCCTCATGGGCCTCGGCCCGCCGGATCGCAGCCGGTCGCGGCCGGGTCACGGCTCATCTGGGCGATGACCTGGGCGGCCTGCGCGAGGCCCTGGCCTACGAGGCCGACGGGGCCCGCCTGGCGGGCCTGGACTCCGCCGACGCCGCCCTCGTGCGACAGCGGGCCCGCGCCGGCAGGTCCGGCGCGATCCGGGCCGGGATCATCCGGTTGCTGGAGCTCGGCCAGATCGTGGCGCTGGTGGTGTGCGCGGCGCTGGTGCCGGAGACCTCGGGCGAAGCAGCCGGCGGGGTGGCCGGGAGCGGCTCCATCGGCCCGCTCGCCCTGGCGCTGGCGGTGGCGATCGGCCTGTGGGCGCCCACTCGGGGAATCGCCGACTTCGTCGATGGCCTGGACGAGTCCTTCGCCGCAGCCACCCGCGTCTACACCGTATGCGAGGCCGCGCCCGCAGTGCGCGACTCACCGAGCACCGTGCCGCAGAGTTCACCGGGCGCCCGGCCGCGTGGCGGCGCCGAGGCACCGGGGGAATCCGCCGATTCCGGCCGAACCACGACGGTATCCGACCACTCTCCGGAGCGCGCCACAACCCCCGCCGTGGCCTTCGACCGGGTGACCTTCCGGTACGCGCCCGAGGACCCTGCGGCGCTGGCCGGCGTCTCCTTCACCGTCGCTCCCGGGTCCTGGACCTACCTGCTGGGGGTGTCGGGATCGGGCAAGTCGACATCGGCGGATCTGCTGCTGCGCGGCTGGGATCCGCAGTCCGGCTCGGTCCGCCTGGCCGGCACCGACATCCGCGGGCTGACGCTCGACGAGCTGCGCCGCCGGGTGGCCCTGGTCCCCCAGTCCCCCGCGCTGGTCACCGGGACCCTGGCCGACAATCTGCGCCTGGGTGCGCCGGAGGCCGGCGATGACGAACTCCGCCTGGCACTGCGCATCGCGGATTTGGACACCTGGGCCGATGGGCTCGAGGCCGGTCTTGACATCCCCGTCAAGGGCCGCGGCAGAGCCCTGTCCGGGGGCCAGTTGCAGCGCCTGGCGCTGGCCCGCGCGCTGGTCGCCGGGCCCGAGGTGCTCGTCCTCGACGAGGCCCTGAGCCAGTTGGACGCCGCCGGCGCCGAGCGGGTGCGCGCTGCGCTGCGCACCGCGGCGGGGTCGGGGCCCAGTGCCACAGCCGGACCCACCGGGCGGTTCACGGTTCTGGAGATCACGCACCGCACCGACCTGGTGCCGGATGCGGCACCCGTGGTGGTCCTCGATGCCGGCCGGGTCCTCGAACGCGGAACGGCGGGCGCGCTGCGGGCGATGCCCGAATCGGCGTTCAACCGCCTGGCGGCCAGGGGCTGAGCCGACTCAGAGGACCTCGCGGTTCCGCTCGCCGCGGGCGCGCTTGATGCGGCCGATCAGCCATGGGATGACGACGGGCAGAACACTGACGATCACGATGAGGATCGCCCAGATGTCCACATGATCGCGGATGATGGCGATCGAGCCCAGGAAGTGCCCGGCCAGCGGCAGCAGCGCGCCCCAGCCGATAGCACCGGCCACGTTCCAGCCCACGAAACGCTTATACGGATAGGCGGCGATCCCCACCGCCAGCGGGGTGAAGGTGCGCACCAGGGGGACGAACCTGGCCAGGATCAGGGATTTGCCGCCGTGACGGGCGAAGAAGTCCTCGGCGGCCTGCAGGCGCACGGTGCTCAGTACCCGGGCATCCGGTTTGAAGAAGCGGCGGCCGAACCTGCGGCCCAGCAGGTAGCCCACCTGGTCGCCCAGGAAGGCTGCGATCCAGGCAGTGACGATGACGGCCCAGATGTGGATGCCCATACTGGGTGCCAGCATGCCCGCGACGAACAGCAGGGAGTCCCCTGGCAGGAACGGGAAGAGCACGCCCGACTCGATGAAGACGATGAGCGCGACGACGCCCAGCATCCACGGTCCCGCGGCTTCCAGCAGGGGCCCGGGATCGAGCAGGCTGGAGGCCTCGATGGACGCACCCTGGAGGGAGTCGGCCGCCTGGGGCAGGGCGCTAAGGACGTCGAACATGCGAAGGTTCCTCACTCATCGGTATCGACGCGCGCCGGCAGAGGCACACATCGGGATCAACGCATTACATTGTCGCGGATGTGTCTGGACCCGTTCTCAGGGGCACCCGCAACCAGCCCGCTCAGCCCAGAGCCCTGGCCCCGTTGACGATGACCATGATCGCCCCGCAGAAGGCCAGGATCATGCTCACGGTCCGCCCCAGCCTTGGCCCCATATAGCGGGCCAGGTAATTGCCCAGCAAAGTGCCGAGGGCCAGTGCGACCAGGGCCTCGGCCCATTCGAGCAGGGTCATGGCAGGCCAGCGCCACAGCATGGCCACGGCCGCCACGCCGGTGACGACGAAGTAGAACTGCACGCTGGTGGCGAACTTCCGGTGTTCCCAGCGTGAGGCGTTGGCGTAGGCGATGACCGCGGGCCCGCCCACACCGCCCACCGACTGCATCAGCCCGCCCAACAGGCCCGCGCCGACCCGCCCGCCGCCGGAGTCCAGCCAGGACATCCGCGATCCGAACAGGCTGATGACCAGGGCCACGACCATCAGCGATCCCGAGGCGATCTGCATGGGCGGGGCGGGCAGGAAGTGCATCATCAGCGCACCGGGGATGATCCCGACGATCGCGGCCAGGGTCAGGGGGATGGTCTTGCGGTATTCGACGTGTCTGATGTGGCCGGCGTAGATCAGCAGGGAGGACAGCCCGCCCAGCACGCTGGTCGTCACGACTCCGTCCAGGGGCCCTAGATGCAGGATGATGAAGGGCGCGCTGATGAGTGCGAAGCCGACTCCGGTGGCGCGCTGGATGACGGACCCGACCAGGACGGCGCACAGCATGAGGATGAAGGTAGTGGTCACTTTCCCACGGTATCCGCCTGTGCGCCGAACCGTCGCACAAGACGTCTGGCGTCTCACATTTCGACCCGGGATCTTGAATTACGGCCAACATAGATACAAGATGTATTTATGAATGATTCGAGGAGGCCCGCCGCAGCAGGGTCGAACACGGGACGGACCTCGATCTCGGCCACGGAGCGCGCCTACCGATCCGTCAAGGCCGACATCCTGTCAGGACGCCTGGGCGGCGGCACGATGACCAGCGAGGGCGAGGTCGCGGAGGATCTGGGAATCAGCCGCACCCCCGTGCGCGAGGCCTTCCTGCGCCTGGAGACCGAGGGCTTCCTGGCGCTCTATCCCAAGCGCGGCGCATTGGTCGTGCCCGTGGCACCCGGCGAGGCCGAGGAGATCCTCGACGCCCGCCACCTCATCGAGACCCACGCCGCCGGGCGCATCGCCGAACTCCCCCAGGCCCAGCGCACCCGCCTGATCGACGAACTGCACGAACTCATCAGCCGGCAGCGCGAGGCCCACCACGGCGGCGATGTCGCCGAGTACACGGCGGTGGACGCGGAATTTCACCTGGCCATCACCTCGGCCGGGGGAAATACGATCCTGGCGAACTTCGCGCACCTGCTGCGCGACCGCCAACAGCGGGTGACCGCCGGCTCCCTACACGGCCGGCCCGAAACCGCCGAGGCCTTCATTGACTCGCACGAACGTCTGGCCGACCATCTGGCCGCCGGAGACGCCCGCGCATACGCGCAGGAACTGCGCGAACACTTCGATATGGTGCGGAAGGAATTCAAATGACCGCGGAAGCGGCGAAGCCGGGGACCACGCCTCGACAGACGACACCCGGGGAACCGGTGAACAGCGGAACCGACGCCCAGACGGGAACCGGGGCACCACGTGCCAAGGCACCCGCCGGCCCCGGCGTCAAGACCTCGTCCTGGCTGGCGGTGGCCGCGACCATGTTCGCGGTGGCCTGGGGTGGCAATGAGTTCACCCCGCTGCTGGTCATGTACCGCAATTCCGGGGAGTTCTCCCCCGTCGCGGTCGACGGAATGCTGGCCGCCTACGTGTTCGGTATCGTGCCCGCCATGCTGATCGGAGGGCCGCTGTCCGACCGCCACGGCCGCCGTCCACTGCTGCTGCCCGCCGCACCCGCCGCCCTCATCGGCTCGCTCATCATCGCCCTGACCCCCGATAGCGAAATCGGTATGATCATCGGCCGCATCTTCTGCGGGATCGCCCTGGGACTGGTGATGGCGATCGGCTCGACCTGGATCAAGGAGCTGTCCGATGCCGCAGGAGCAGGTGCGGCCGCCGGTGCCAAGCGCGCGTCCATGTCGCTGACCCTGGGCTTCCTGGCCGGGGCCGGCGTGGCAGCGATGCTGGCCCAGTTCGCGCCCCTGCCCCAGCATCTTCCCTACATCCTGCACATGGTCATCACCGTCGTCACCGGACTGTGGCTGCTGAGCGTCCCGGAGACCCGCCGCGCCGGCGTTGCGGGGGCAGCAGCGGGGAACGTCGGAGCACAGGGGGGTGCAGCCTGCGCCGATGCACCCGCTCGGAAGTCGCTATGGCAGGACCTCAAGGTTCCGAAGATGAAGCACAAGCGCTTCCTCCTGGTCGTCCTGCCCGCCGCCCCCTGGGTCTTCGGTACCGCAGCGAGCGCCTACGCGGTGCTGCCCGGACTGCTGTCGGACTCGGCCGGGAACTACCCGATCGCCTTCGCCGGCCTCATCACCGTCGTCACGCTGGGCTTCGGCGTGGGCATCCAGTCCCTGGGCCCCGTCATCGACACGCGGCGTTCGGCGCGGGCCACCGTGATCGGCATGTGCTGTGTGGCCGCGGGCCTTGCCCTGGCGATTCCCGCCGCGGCGACGTTGAGCCTGGCCCTGGGCCTGGTGGCTGCTGTCGTCTTGGGGATGGGCTACGGCCTGACCCTGGTCGCAGGGCTCTCCGAAGTCCAGAGGATCGCCGGGCCCGACGATCTGGCCGGCCTCAACGCGGTGTTCTACGCGCTGACCTATATGGGATTCTTCGTCCCCATGGTGCTGGCCTGGGCACACACCTGGCTGGGCTATCCGCAGATGTTCTTCGGCGGCCTGGTGCTGGCGGTCATCTGCCTGGTGATCGTCGCCTGCGCCTGGCGGCGGCATCTGCCCGGCGCCCGCATCCCCGCCGATGCGAAGTTCCTGCAGGATGGTGGAGCGACCGGGGCCGGCGCGCAGGGTGAAGCGAGCGTATCCGAAGCGCCGAACCCCACTGTGGGCGAGGCCGGAGCGGCCTGAGCCGGCGCAGTCCCCGGCCAGGACTCCGGCCAGGACTCCGGCATTGCAAGCGCAGATTCACATTGTGTGCGGGTATATCTGCACACAATGTGAATCTGCGCTTGCGTTGCGTTCAGGCGCCGGGTGATGCGTTGATCCGCCCTACGGCCGAGCGCTCTTGCGGACCTTGACGTCCTCGACGCAGGTCAGATCGGTCTTGACGATCCGGCCGGCCAGGCCGTGGGCCACGATGTCAGAGGCCGCGCGTTCCTCGGCCTCCAACTGGGCGGCTACATCGGCGTCGGCGGGGTTGTCCTCGTCGACGACCAGCAGATAACGGAACTGGTATCCACCCAGGTCGGGCGGGTACATGAACATCCCCTCCGGTGTGAACTGCGCGATCAACATATCGTGATCGTCCTGCTCGGCGCGCAGCTGCTGCCGCTGCTGCTCCGTCAGATCGGTAAAACGACCGCGGACGGTCATGCGGTACGTGCGTTTCATCTTCGTGTGCCTTTCATCGTCGTCTGGTGCGGCCGCAGGGTCCGTCGCGGCCCCGGAGGTCCGTGCGGTCGCGGGGTTCGCGGTCTTCGCTGAGTTCACGGTCTTCGCCGGGTTTGCAGGAGATGTCGGGCTCCCCGCCCATGCGAAGAGCGCCGCTAGATCATCTGCCGCCCGCCGGAACTCGGACCGGCGCAGCGGCAGAGGATGCCCGGGGAGGAAGCGGGAGGCCGTCGCGTCAAGCGCCGCAGCAACTGCCACCGCCCTGGTCACGCCGGCCGGCCCGGGCCCCGGATCCACTGCCCTCGGGTCTCCGGAAGCGAAGCCTCCCAAACCAGGACCTTCGGGGCCTCCGGGGGTGGCGCCTCCACATGCGGGGTCACCAGGCCCTGAGCCTCCGGGGGCGGATTCGTCGAACAGCTCGATGAGCGATACCGCGACCGGATCCTGCACAGCGGACACATCGGCCGAGGCCGGGTCAGCGCCCGCCGAGCAACTCGCGCGCACCAGGTACTCGTTCACCGCAGCACGCGCCGCGATCACGTCCGGATGCAGGGCCGCGAACCGGAGGAATGCCCGGATGCACGTCCGCAGGCGATCGCCCGGGGTGCCGGGTCCGGCCATCCGGACCTCGTACGCCACCGGCTCCAACAGTTCTGTGATCTCCTGGCGCACGGCAGCGGCCAGTTCCTCCTTCGCGGCGAAGTTCCCGTGCACGGCGCCGCGGCTGAAGCCCGCGTGTTCGGCCACTGCGTTGAGCGATGTGGCTCCGACTCCGTCACGGGCGAAGAGTTCCATGGCCGCATTGATGAGTCGGCGCCGGGTCTGGGCCTGTTGTTCCTTCCGTGTGGGCATCACCCAAGCATATCCAACGATGTTCGGATGTCAACCTGTATCTGAAATTGTCCGAGGGGTCACGCCCGGCACCCCCACGGCTCAGCACCGGTCCGGACGTCCTTGTCGTGGGCGCTTCCGTATGACATACGCAAACCTGCAACGCATACGCGTATATACGTATGCGCCCTCTTTGCCAAGCTGGTTGTGAGTCAGTCACGATCAAGCAAAGGAGAGTGATCTCGCATGGTCAGCGTTGTGGGATTCACCGTCGAAGAGGTCCGTGAGTTCGTTCGCGAGTACGAGCGTCAGCCCTATGGTTCGAAAGGCCAGTGGGTCAAGGACAAACCGTTTAGCCGTGACAAACTCCGACGATGGCGGATCGCTTTGTACGCTGGGGATCTGGACCGGGGACTCGCACCCAGGGATCATAGTGTGATGGTTGCACATAGTTACGGACGTACCGCCTACGAGCGGGCACGGGCGAAGAAGGAAGCCGAGCAGTCCGCTGAAATCCAACGCCTCCACGCTCGTATCGAGCAGCTCGAGGGAGCGAACGACGCGTTGGGAAAAGCTATCGGGCTCTTGCATCAGTGGAACGCGCAAGAGCCCGAACCCGCCCGGACGGACGAGCCGAAGGATTCATCCGGACGGAGAACGAACTCGTCACCGGACTGACAACGATTCTGGGCTCCCAACGGAAAGCACTGGACATGACCGGGGTGTCCCGGTCGACGTGGCACTACCGGCACAGGCCCCGGCCCGCAGTGGCTGACCCTGTTCATCAAACGGATCGGGCGTACGCTTCGCGGATCGGTGAGGCAGACAGGCGGCGGGTGCAGGAGCGTATCCGTACATCGTGGGAAGCAGGTCATTCGGTCGATCACGCGTTTGCTGCGATGTGGGATGACGGGGTGATGCTCGCTTCACGGCGATCGTGGTGGCGGATCGCTGCGCAGATCGAGGATCAGTCGGTGCGGCCTGTTCTCCCGCGGGCGAAGCAGAAACGCTGCCGGCGGGAAGCTCCGCAGGTCGTGGCCACCCGTCCGGGGCAGGCATGGTCGTGGGACATTACGGACCTGTACTCACCGTGGGTGGGTAAACGTTTCAAGGCCTACAAGGTCATTGACGTGTTCTCGCGGAAGGTCGTGGGACACAGGGTCGAGGAGTGTGAGTCCGACCAGGTGGCTGTGGAGATGTTCACCGAGGCGATCGGAATGTATGGGGCACCGGAGGTCGTGCATGCTGATAACGGGTCGGCGATGACGTCGAACCGATTACGGGAGTTGCTTGCCGGGTACAGGGTGGAGTCGTCGTTCAACCGACCGTATGTGTCGAATGACAATCCGTTCTCCGAAGCGGCGTTCAAGACGATGAAGTATCGGCCCGGGTACCCGCGGATCTTCGAGACCGTGGGGGACGCTCGTGCGTATGTGGATGGATACGTGCAGTGGTACAACACTGTGCATCGGCATTCCGGTATCGCGTTGTTCACCCCGGAGAGTGTGTTCGATGGGTCATGGCAGCGGTGCTGGCATGACCGGGATCAGGCGTTGCAGGAGTACTACCGGAGACACCGGGGACGCTTCAAGTCACGTCCGGTGACTCCGAAGCCGCCCCACGTCGTGGGTATCAACCTGCCGGAGCACGAAGCAGTCAGAAACTAGCCCGAGTGACTCCACACAGCTTGACACAGAGCGGCGTTGCAGGTTTGCGCATGTGATGTTGGGCGGACCCGACCGCCCACACCGCCTCAGTCGAAGATGCCGGGATAGGCGCTCAACGCAATCTGGCCACCCAAGTGCGCATAGAGCACATTCGAGTCCGCCCCGATCCGCCCGTCGGACACCAGGTCCATCAGCCCGGCCATCGACTTGCCCTCGTACACGGGATCGGTGATGACCCCCTCGAGCCGGGCCAGGCGCTTGATCGCGGCGACCGTCGAATCGTCCGGGATGCCGTAGGCGGGTCCCTCCCACCCGGGCAGAATCGTCACCTCGTCCGACCGGATGGCACGGCCCAGGCCGATCAGCTCGGCGGTGTTGTTCGCGATCCGGGTTACCTGATCGATCGTCTTCTCCAGAGTCGCCGAACCGTCGATCCCGATGATCTTGCGCGGCCTCGCCCCCGCGTCCTGGAGTGCAGCGAAGCCCGCGATCATGCCCGCCTGCGTCGAACCGGTCACCGTGCACACGACGATCGTGTCGAAGAAGACGCCCGACTGCTGTTCCTGAGCTGCGACCTCGTAAGCCCAGTTGGCGAATCCCAATCCGCCCAGCCTGTGTTCGGAGGCCCCGGCCGGGATCGGATAGGGCTTGCCGCCGGCGGCCTCGACCTCGGCCATGGCGTCCTCCCAGCTGGAGCGAATGCCGATGTCGAAGCCGTCGTCGGGGTCCAGGCGGACGTCGGCGCCCATAATGCGCGACAGCTCGATATTGCCCACCCGGTCATTGCCGGGGTCATCCCAGTCGACCCAGCGCTCCTGCACCAGACGGGCCTTCAACCCCAGGTGGGCGGCGAGCGCGGCGACCTGGCGGGTGTGGTTGGACTGGTAGCCGCCGATCGACACCAGGGTGTCGGCGCCGCTGGCCAGAATATCGGGCACGATGTACTCGAGCTTGCGGGTCTTATTGCCGCCGAATGCCAAGCCGGAGTTGCAGTCCTCGCGCTTGGCCCAGATCTGCGCACCGCCCAGGTGTTCGCTCAGGCGGGGCAGGCGGTGGATGGGGCTGGGGCCGAAGGTCAGGTCGTAGCGTTCGAAATCGTGAATGGACATGGGGCTCCTCGCGTGTGGCGGCGTGTAGAGGACCGCATCCGAGTGACGGCGCCCGAGGATTCGGTGCCCATCCGGCGGATCCTCTGTGGCATTACGTGTCGGGATGTGCGATATATCGAGTACCTGCAATGTAGCATCGAATGTGCCGTACACAACATAAACGACGCAATATACACAAGTCGAGGAGAGAGCACATGACCGATACCCGCGTCCGGGCGCAGGCCTCGCGAACCGGGGGCGAGGCGACCGACGGTGCGATGCCGCCGGCCCGCGCGCTGCTGCGCGACACCGTCTACCGGGAGCTGCGCGATGCGATCGTCCGGGGCGAGCTGGCACCGGGCACGCGGCTGCGCGATTCCCTGCTGAGCAAGCGCTTCGGCACCAGCCGCACACCCATCCGCGAGGCGATCCTGCGGCTGGCCAGGGCGGGCCTGGTCGTCGCGACTCCGGGCAAGGCGACGATCGTCGCGGCCGAGGACCCACATCGGGTTCGCTGGGCCCAGCAGATCGCGGCGGAACTGCACGCCCTGGCGATCACCCTGTGCGAACCCGATGTGTACGCAGCCGAGACCGCGGCCGTGATCGGCGGCGGGCCGTCCTCGCCCCGGGCCGAGGACGCTGAGGATTCGGATGCCGAGGGTTCGTCCGCCGGGGCCGAGGACGCGAAGGACTCCGCAGCGCCGCAGGGCTTCCGCCCACTGGGCAAGACCGAACTGCGGTGGATGAAGTCGGCCAACGCCAGCTTGAAACTGGCGATCGAGGCAGGCGATGCCGAGGCCGCGATCGCCGCCGACGAGGAATTCCACATGGTGCCCGTACGGGCGTGCGGCAATCTGCTCATCGCCGAACAGCTCGAAGACGTCACCGCGGCCCTGCGCAGGTCCGAGTATCTACACTTCGGTTCGATGACCGGAATGGACTCGCCGGATAAGCACGCGAAGATCCTGCACGCCCTGAAGAAGGGGAAGTACGAGAAGGCGGCGCGCCTGACCCGCGAGAATTGGCTGACGATCGCGCCACGGGACTAAACACCAGAACTCCTGACGAGCCCGCAGACTCCCGACAAGCGCATGAACACCACGTGAGCGCGGGAACTACCTGCTATTGCAGGTAGTTCCCGCGCTCACGTGGTGTTCATGGGGCCCGGTGGTGTTCGCCGGGCCCCGACTGCGCTCAGGCCAGCGTGAAGCCGTCGGCCTCGGCGGTACGGGTGATGCGGCCGGACCGCTCGGCCAGGCTGATGGCCCTGTTGAAGGCGTCCTGTGCCGGCTTCGAGGTGCGCCGACCGCCGAACATCTCCACCACCTCGGCCAGCAGGTCGGCCCCGGTCGCGGCGCCGTCTTGCCTCAAAGCGGCCACGATGGCATTGCCCAGTTCCCGCTGGCTCATGTCCTGCAGGTTCCGCGCCGCCTGGCCCGGGCCCGGCACACGGTAGACGTTGTAGGCCTCCGGGTCCTGCTCATCGGACCAGACGAACTCCCGCCCATCGTCTTCGGCCAGGGTGCGCTGCGATACCAGCGGGGCGATCTGCGCGGCGATACGATCGCGCAGCCGCTTATGGGACATGCACAGAGCTACCCGCCGGAGCAGTTCGGTCTTCTCAATGGGAGCCTCGAGCGCGAGGATGTCCGCGATGTGCCCACGCACCCGCTCACGCGCCTCCTCGGAATGCTCCACGCGATCCAGCAGGGTCTTGTCGTCAACCGCGCGGACGGGGGCCTCAACGTACTGTTCCTCCACAATGCCCGCGGTCGGACCGGCGGCGGTCGGACCGGCGGCTGCGTCGGCGGTGCCTGCACTGACAGTGTTTGCACCAGCAGCAGCCACGTCGGCAGTAGTCGCATCGGTGGCAGGTGCTGCAGCGGTCACACCATCGGCCTCACCCACCACATCAACAGCAGCACCGGCCTCGTCATACGTACCGGCGGTCCCGGCTTCGGCATCCGTTTCACGCAACTGCGCGATCAGGCGGTCGAGAGCGGCACCGGGATCCAGGGCCCAGTCCGCGGACAGCAGGCGGGCGACGCGGTGCCAGTGCATACGGTCCTCGAGCATCGTCACGGGCAGGCCGTCACGGTCCCAGACTGTCGCACGGCCGGCCCACAGCGGCGAGTCCAACAGGACGGCCGACCACGGAGCCGCGCTCTCGGCACCAGCACCGTCCGCGCCACCAGCGACACTGGCCGTACCCGGCACACTGTCGGCGGCCTCGCGCACGGCCAGGTCAACGGCGAACTCGGACTCGCCAACGCCCACCTCGACCTCGAAGCCGCGGGCGCGCAGTTGTTCGGCCACTCGATCGCGGAAGATGTCGTCGCCCTGGGGTGCTGCCTCGACGCGGGGCAGCACGCCCTCCTCCGCCATCGCCAGGTATGCCTTCATATCGCGCACCCCGGGCCTGGTCGACTTGCCGATGGTGATGTCGGCGGCGTGCATCGAGGCGAAGATCTGCACCTGTTCACGGGCCCTGGTGATGGCCACGTTGAAGCGCAGCTCGCCACCCGGGCGGGCCACCGGCCCGAAGTTGTTCGACCGCTGACCGGTTTCGGCATCCGGCGCGTACGTCATGGAGAACAGTACGATATCGCGTTCGTCGCCCTGGACGGTTTCGACGTTCTTGACCGTCAGCGGCTCCACGTCCCGGTTCATCGCGGCGACGATTCCGTCGTCCTTCGACTCCGCCAGGGCCGCGGCGATGTAGTCCTGCTGTGCCGAGTTGAACGTGACGACCATGATCGACTTGTCCGGCTGTTCGGCCAGCAGACCGGCGATCCGTTCGACCACCGCATCCCGTTCCGCCTCGTTGACCTTCGCCGAGTAGCCGGGCTTGCGCTCCTGCACACCGCGCACGAAGGTATAACCGATCGGCAGCGCACCCGCACCCGGCGCACCCGCCCGGTCCGAAGCACTCGGGTCCGCAGCACCCGCACCCGGCACATCCGACGCCGAGGTCCCCGCACCATCCGCGGCCCCCTCCCCTGCCACCGCAGGCGGGTTGGGGAAGGTGATGAGCTTGCCGTTGTAGTACCGGCGGTTCGAGAACGCGATGAGCTGCTCATTGGAACTGCGGTAGTGCCAGTCGAGGCTCAGGTGTTCGAAGCCCGCCTTGCCCGCCAGGGTCAGCAGCGATTCCAGGCGACCCTGGGGAATCGCCAGGGTATCCCCTGCATCCCCGCCATCGACGCGACCGGTGAATTCGGTGGGGGGTGGCATCTGCTTCCGGTCGCCCACGATCACCGCCGAACGTGCCCTGCCCAGGGCGCTCATGGCGGTGGCGGGCCTGATCTGCGAGGCCTCGTCGAAGATCACCGTGTCGAATTCGATGGACCCGGCGGGCAGGTGCTTGGCAACGCCCAGAGGACTCATGAGCACACACGGGGTGGCGGCGAGGACCTGCTCTCCGTATTCCTCGAACAGGGTGCGCACGGAGCCGGAGGACGTGCCCCGCACGTATGCGCGGAAGGCATCGTCGATATCAAGGGCCCGCTGCGGATCACCCAGCGCGCCGGGCGGGGTCGCACGATGCGCCAGGATCAGGGCGCGCGCCTGCTCGATATAGCGACGCACCGCGGCGGGACGACCCGTGAATGCGGCGGGGTCCTCCAGCTCGGCAAGGGCACGGTCGAGCGCGGCGCGGGAATTGGCCAGGAGGATCGCCTCCGCCAGTTGGTCGGCGGACCTTCCCGCGCGCACCTCCTGCGCCGCATCCGAAAGCCCCAGGCCGGCCAGAGCGTCGGCCTGCGCATCGAGCTTGGCCAGCGTGGTCGCATCGTCCTGGCTCGAGTCGGCGTGCCGACGGGCCCGACGCAACCGCTTGGCCACATCGGCTGCGTGCTCCGCCTGTTCTGAGCTCAGATCCGCGGCAGCGGGAACTTCGGCCGGCTGCCACCCGCCTGTCATGTCGAATTCGGATTCGCGCTCCAGCTGCACCCTGAACAGGTCCCACAGATACTGGGGCTCACCCCGGGAGTCCTGCCCGTGTTTCACGTGAAACACGTCGTTCGGATAGGCGCGCAACAGATCCGTCGAGGCATGCAGCGCGGCCCGCAGCCGGTCGGTTCCGGTAACCGGAGCCGAGGTCGCTGCGCCGGTGGCAGTAGCTGTGCCGGCGACAGCACCGGGCATACCGGTGGCGCCCATTTCCCCCGCCGCAGCGGCAGCCGTACCACCTGAGGGCAACCGGTCGAGCGCCTCGCGCAATTGCCCCCGCGCGTCGCGCAGACTCTGCTTGGCGTCGTGCAGATCCAGCACCGCATGTCCCAGGCCGGCGTCCTTGAGCCGCCCGAAGACCACGTCCAGCGCCGCGCGCTTCTCCGCGACGAACAGGATCCGACGACCGCGCGCCAGACCATCGGCGATCATATTCGTGATCGTCTGGGACTTGCCGGTGCCGGGAGGGCCCTCGAGCACGAAGGACTTGCCCGCACCCGCATAGGCGATCGCCCGCAGCTGGCTGCCGTCGGCCGGCTGCACCAGGGTGGTGGTGACTTCGTCGGCGGGGGTCAGCGCGCGGTCCCCGGCAGGGTCCGCGAACGGCGTGCCGAATCGACGGGTCAGCTGGTCCGCGACCGGCTTGTCCAGCAGGGTCGCCCAGTTGTCGCGCAGATCGGACCACAGCACCTGGGTCGCGAAATCCAGGGGCAGGAGCCGGGTGTGACGCAGAATCCGATGCCGGATCCCAGCCGCGCTCAACTCTTGGGAGACTCGTTCGAATGTCGCATCGACGTCGATGCCGGAGGCGTCCCGCACGGGTTCCAGCAGTGACGGAATCTCCTCCCCCGTGACCTGCCGCAGCTTCTCGTGCAGGGTGAAATTGGGCTCCAGGGCATAGCCGGGTTCCAGCGCCAGGGCGAAGCCGGTATCGGCGGATCCGGTCAGATTGGCCGGCGCGACGAACAGGGGCGAAGTCGATTCGTCCCCGGCATCGTCCTGCCAGGTCACGGCGCCCACCACCAGGTGCAGAGTGGTCTTGCCCGATTCCTCCCGGGACTTCTCCGATTGCGCCTGCAGGTTGGTCAGGAGCTTGCGGTAGTTATCGCGCAGCGGCTCGACCTGCAACTGGTGTGCGTCCAGCGCCGCCGTGAAGGCGTCCTCGGCGGGGCCCACCGTGGGAGGGACCGACGGAGCCGCGGGAACCGATGCCGACGGGACCCGATTCCCCGTGGCCGAGGCGCCCGCCCTGTCGGAGACCGCCGGCCGGATCACCGGTCGCCCGGGTTTCGCAACGGGCTGCGGGGCGGGGTTCGCCTCCTGGGTGTTCGCCGCCGCGCTGACCCGCTTGCTCAGGGGTGCCAAGTCGAAGCGCTCTCCGGAGGAGAAGGCGTCCTCGAACAGGGCCAGCCGGTCCTCGGGCACCACAATCCGCGCACCAGCAGTCTTGGCCATGCGCAGCAGTGGATTGCGATTGTCCAGCTGCAGGAGTTCCTTCAGCCAGCGCGACAGAATGGGTGGACGCGTCGTCCCCTCGCCCAGCGCAGAGTCGCCGGCCGAACTGTTGGCGGTGGCCCGGTCCAGCAGATCCGCGACGCGCACGATGTAGAGAGCGTCGGATTCGAAGGCGGCACGCGATCCGCCCACCGGCTCGACTCCACTGATGTCGGCGGAGAAGGCGCCGCGGCTGAGTGTGCGCGCATCGAAGGGCGAGGTCTCCGGATTGCCCAATCCACAGCGCACCCCGTCGGGCGTCATCACGAACACCGCCGAGCAGCCCAGCAGTTCCAACACGGCCGCCGCGATGAGCGCGCGTTCCATGCCGGTGACCCGGATGTCCTGACCCGCGGCACCACCAGCGCCGTTCGCATGGTCAGCGCCGTTGGTACCGGTGAACAGGTGCGTGACATGGCGCAGCCGCTGGCCGCCATCCGGGGTCCGGGCATCGCCCACAGAGGTGCCCAGCACACGGTTGAGTTCCGTATTGACCGCGCCCGCGTAGTCGGCGTCCTCCGGTTCATCGAGCGCGTTGACCACGGATTCCACGGCGCGCGCCATCCTGGCCACCCGGGGTGAGGAGAACGGGATGAAGTCGACGAGGAGTTCCGGCGGCAGATCGGAGCGCCATTCATCGTCTGTGAGCAGGGGAACGGCGATGTCGGCCGCACGCGAGCGCCCACCCACCGACATATCGAATTCCGCGTGCAGGTCGTCGGAGCCCGTGGACGCCGCGCCCGGCAGGACCGGCACCCATGCGAGTTCCGCGGGGGTCAGTGCGACGGTCTCCCCCGGTGCGACCTCGACCCGGGGGGCGGTCCATTCGACCGTGCCCGAGGTGCCGATGATCTGGCAGGCCGCGAGCGCCGAGGGACCGGCCTGGTCCGGTTCGGCGGTGTTGGTAATGGACAGGGCGCGGATGGGGCCCACGCCCATGCCCGTCAGCCGGCGGGTGTAGGCGGCGGCGAGTTCGATGTTCGCGCGCAGCCCACCCACTTCCAGGGTCAACGACCGGTGCGGGGCAGCGCCCGGCACTGCTTCCGCCGCCGAGGCCGCACCTGGCTCGGCCGCACCGGATTCGGCTGCACCGGACTGCGCCGACGGGGCCGGCTGAGCAGTTGCGCCGGTGGACGAGCCCATGAGGCCCTCCGGCAGGCTGGAGCCCAGGGATTCCAGGAGGAGCTGCAGGGTTTCGAGGAAGCGGTCCACATCGCCGGAGCGCATTTCGACGTCGGAGTCCGCCTGGTCGATGAGTGCGGACAGTTCATTCGCCCAGTCGCGCATCAACGGGTTCTCGCCACGGTGCAGATAGCGCCCGTGCGCGGCGATCGCCTCGAGCTGGTCCCGCATATTCCAGAAGCTGCGCGGACGGTTCGCAGCAGGCTGTCTGGCCTGGGACGATGGTCCCGCATTCGGTCCGGTACCGGAATCGGCCGCCTGCAGCGCGGCAAGCCAGAATGATTCATCGACGTCCGCGACCGAAGACTGCAGAATGGCATCGCCCAGCACCGGGCCGACCGCCATGGTCAGGCCGAGCACCACACTGTTCGAATCGCGCACGTCACTCCCTGAATCGACTACAACGACTGCGATTTCCAGGGTACTTCACGGTACTGACACGACCCTGAAACAGGAAGGTGCTCGGCATGCTGCGAGACCAGTTCGACCTTGCCGTCTGGGGCCCGTGCATCAGGCCCTCAGCCGAACCGGCCTATGAGGGAGCAAACGCTACGGCCGCTCATGGGCGGGGTGGGCAGAAGCTAACCGATCTTGCTACCTCTGGTAAATAGATCGAATTTGGCTTGGAGTCGATCAGAGCTGGGACGCAGGCTCTTCGATCTGGGCAGGTTCGACAACTTCTTACCATGCAGCGCTTGCATACCGAATTCCAAGATCGGGCCGTCCTTCTCTGTCAGAAGATCGGGCCTTAGCCTGGTTGTTTCATGGTGTGGGTTGTCCGCTGGGTGGATGAATGGGTGAAGGTGACCCTTTGACCTGGGAGAATAGGACTTGTCTAAGGTTCTTCATCACCCAGCAGAAAGATCACCTTCAAAG